>JAPXME010000034.1:0-12473 GCA_033809185.1 Clostridiaceae bacterium | reverse complement strand
TTCTTCAGTTCAGATTTTGTCAATGTGATTTTCTCCTGTTCCATAGTGACATTATCTCAGAACAGTTACGAGGTGACATTATCACAGAACGATAATAAAAATTCCAGAAGATGCTTGCATTATCTTCGCTGTTAGCTTATAATTTAGCAGGTAGTTAGCATTTGCTAGGTATGATGGTTCACCGCGTCTTACTTGGCTTATGCCGTATTATAATAGGAGGTGAACGTATTATGATGGACAGCGCCAGAAAGACTGAGCTTATTAAGAAGTATCAGGTTCATGAAGGTGATACCGGTTCTCCAGAGGTACAGATTGCTCTGTTAACAGAGCGGATCAATTACTTGACCACACATCTGCAGACCCACAAGAAGGATCATCATTCCCGTCGTGGTCTTTTTAAGATGATTGGTCAGAGACGTGGACTGCTGAATTATCTGAAAGCTAAAGATATCAACAGATACCAAAACATCATAGTTAGTCTTGGCATCAGAAGATAGAGCGGTATACCGCTCTTTTCTTTTATACTCAATATTAATATAATTTTATTCGGAAATAATATTACCCTTGCGAAGGATATAATAAAACATATGTAGAATAACACCGAGACGAGAAGAAATGAGAAGATAAAAGCAGGGAGGTACATAACGTAATATGGCATATCAGAATCCAATCCTAAAAAAGGAAATAACAGTCGCTGGTAGAGTTCTTAGCTTGGAAACAGGCCGGCTAGCAAATCAAGCAGGGGGAGCAGTACTAGTTCAATATGGTGATACTTGTGTCTTGGTAACCGCTACCTCGTCTGCCCAACCAAGGGAAGGTATTGACTTTTTCCCATTAACCGTGGACTATGAGGAACGTTTATATTCAGTAGGTAAAATTCCAGGGGGGTTTATTAAGAGAGAAGGACGTCCTACTGAACAGGCAATTTTGTCTGGCCGTATGATTGACAGGCCCATTCGCCCTCTATTTCCCAAAGGCTATCGAAATGATGTACAAATTGTAGCCACAGTCTTATCAGTTGAGCAGGATAATCAACCAGATATTGCTTCAATTGTTGGAGCATCTGCGGCCTTACATATTTCAGATATTCCTTTCAAGGAACCAATTGCTGGTGTTGCTGTTGGACTAATAGATGGAGAAGTAATAATTAACCCAACCCAAGCTCAATCTGAACAAAGCGAATTACATCTAACTGTAGCTGGAACTGCCGAAGCCGTCATGATGGTTGAAGGTGGAGCTAACGAGGTCCCAGAAGAAGTATGTCTGAATGCAATTATGGCCGGTCATGAGCAGATTAAGGAGATTATTAAATTTATTGAAGAGTTCCGTCAAGAGGCTCTAGAATTAGGCTTGGCCAAGGAAAAGAGAGTGCCGGACCTTTATGAGATAGATCCTGAACTGGAGCAAGCTGTTCGTACTTTCGCTACTCAAAAGATCCACGATTCAGTTTTGACTAAGGATAAACTGGAGCGTGAAGCTAAACTAGATGCTGTTAAAGAGGAAGTTCTTGCGGAATTCAGCGAAGAATATCCGGAGAACATAAAAGACATTCTTGCTGTTTATGATACGATCCTGAAGGAAACGGTTCGCAAACTAATTACAGTGGACAAGATCCGTCCAGATGGCCGTGCTTTAGATGAGATTAGACCTGTAACTTGTGAGGTCGGCTTATTGCCTAGAACACACGGCTCCGGTTTATTTACTAGGGGACAGACTCAAGTCTTGACTGTTACTACTTTAGGACCTATTGGTGACGAGCAAATCTTAGACGGATTAGGTGTAGAGGAGTCTAAACGATATATGCACCATTATAATTTCCCGTCTTTTAGTGTTGGGGAAACTAGACCGTCTAGAGGACCAGGTAGGAGAGAGATTGGTCATGGTGCTCTTGCTGAAAGAGCTCTCTTACCGATGATACCCAGTGAAGAGGATTTTCCTTATACAATTCGCTTAGTATCAGAAGTTGTGGAATCAAACGGTTCTAGCTCTATGGGCAGTGTCTGTGGCAGTACTTTAAGTCTGATGGATGCTGGTGTGCCCATCAAAGCCCCAGTCTCTGGTATTGCTATGGGTCTAGTTAAGGATGGCGAAGATTATTCCATCTTAACTGATATTCAGGGAATGGAAGATGCTTTGGGGGATATGGACTTTAAAGTAGCTGGTACCGAAAAGGGTGTTACAGCTATTCAAATGGATATTAAGATTGCTGGCCTGAGTCAGGATATTCTTAAGGATGCCTTGGAACAAGCCCGTAAAGGTAGGCTCTTCATCTTGGAACGCATGATGCAAGCCATTAGCAAACCACGGGAAGAACTTTCGCCATATGCTCCTAGAATCATCACTATGACTATTGACCCAGAGAAAATTAGAGATGTTATAGGACCTGGCGGTAAGACAATTAAGAAAATCATTGATGAAACTGGAGTTAAAATTGATATAGAAGATGACGGACGAGTCTTTATTGCTGCTATTGACGGTGATGCAGGACAAAAAGCCCTGAAAATTATCGAAGATCTTACTAAGGATGTTGAAGTCGGTAAAATCTATATCGGCAAGGTTCAACGGATCATGAATTTCGGAGCCTTTGTAGAAATACTACCTGGCAAAGAAGGATTAGTTCATATCTCTCATCTTGCTGAAGAAAGAGTTGGTAAGGTTGAGGATGTGGTCTCAGTTGGTGATGAGATCTTAGTTAAGGTGACGGAAATCGATCGGCAGGGTAGGGTCAATTTATCCCGCAAAGAAGCCTTGCGCCAACAAAAGTCTCATCAAGAATAGATGATCTACTTGTCTTAAAAGCGTAATTAATCGTTTACGCTTTTATTTTTTGTCCTCCCTGCATATATATTTATAAATTATGGGGATTTTGCAGGGAGGTAATGTGATGAAGGTATTTCTCATTAGTAGAAGAAGTCTAAATATAGCCATTGGTATTATTTGCGTCTTACTTCTTATGGTTTCCTTACTTAAAATTGTTTGGCCACAAGCTGATCCAGTGGTGAATCCCATCTATTATGGTGACACGAATCAACAGGCAGTAGCGTTAATGATTAATGTTGATTGGGGCGAAAAGGTTTTGCCAGAGATGTTGGACATTTTAAAAAGTAAAGAGGTTAAAGCCACCTTTTTTATCACCGGTCGGTTCGCAGACAAGTTTCCTGAGCTAGTGCAAAGGATTTCTCAGGAAGGTCATGAAATTGGTAATCACGGTTATTCTCATCCTCACGTAGATAAGCTCAGTGTAGCAGACAATGAAAAAGAAATTAGTCGAACGGAGGAGGAATTTAATAAATTAGAAATTAATTATTCAAAAATTTTCGCGCCGCCCTATGGAGAGCACAAGGAACAGGTTCTTGAAGCTGCTGCTAATTTAGGTTATAAAACGATTATGTGGACTGCTGATACTATAGATTGGCAGGATCCACCGCCGGAAACTATTGTCAAGCGTGTTTTGGGCAAGGCAGATAATGGAGCCTTAGTATTAATGCATCCGAAGGAATGTACATTAAGTGCTCTTCCAGCGGTAATCGATGGTTTACAGGCCCGGGAATTTCAACTAAAGAAAGTTACTGAAATTTTGCCATAATCCTGAGCTAAACAGGTCATACTAGTTACATCAACATACCAAGGTGGTTGATTATGCGCAAAATTATTGCTTCTCTTTTGCTGATATTTCTATGCATTTTCATTATTGGCAGTCCTGTTTATGCCTCAGAACCAACAGTACATGCATCTGCAGCAATTTTACTTGATGCCAAAACCGGTGAGATTCTTTATGCCAAGAATGCCTATGTTCCTAGGGCTCCGGCAAGTACTACTAAGATCATGACAGCATTGTTGGCCATAGAAAGGGGCCAACTGGATGATATTGTGACAGTTAGTACTAAGGCTGCTGCTGTAGGTGAAGCCTCTTTACATCTTTCTCCAGGGGATAAGTTGACCATGAGAGATTTATTACATGGTGCCTTATTAAAATCCGGCAATGATGCTTGTGTAGCATTGGCTGAGGCGATATGCTCCAGTGAAGAAGAATTTGTTAATCTGATGAATTTAAAGGCTAGGGTTCTTGGCGCGGAGAATACAAGCTTTTATAATACTAATGGTCTACCTCACAAAGATCACCTTACTACGGCATACGATCTAGCTCTTATGGCTCGTTATGCTATGAGCAACAAGGATTTTGCGGAGATTGTGGGGAAAAAAGAATATACTATTCAATGGCTGGAGCCTAAGCGGATCCTGAAAATCAAGAATACCAATCAGCTACTCCATTCATACGAGTGGATTACCGGAGTAAAAACTGGTACAACTAATAAGGCCGGCAAATGTCTGGTGGCCTCTGGTTCCTATCAAGGACGTGAAATGATTGTAGTAATACTTAATAGTGGAGATCGCTTTGGTGAAGCTAAACGTCTTTTAGAATATGGTCTAAGAGGAGAAGGAGCGTAGTTATGCAGAAAAACGATATTGAAAAGATTGTCCTAGATAATGGAGTTAGAATTGTTACAGAAAAGGTACCCGGCGTCAGATCAGTTGCCATGGGGATTTGGGTTGGGGCAGGTTCACGCTACGAGAACGAGGATAATGCAGGTATTACTCATTTTATTGAGCATTTGATGTTCAAGGGTACTGAAAAACGTACCGCAACTGAGATTGCTGAAGCTCTTGATTCTGTTGGTGGTCAGCTTAATGCTTTTACTACTAAGGAGTTGACTTGCTATTATGCCAAGACTTTGGACGAGCATTTTCCTGTAGCTCTAGACGTTTTATCTGATATGTTCTTTAACTCAAGATTCGATCCTCAAGCTATTGAGAAAGAACGTGGGGTAGTAGAAGAAGAGATTAAGATGTATGAGGATACTCCCGATGACTTGATTCACGACCTTTTTGTGCAGACAGTCTGGCCTAACCATCCTTTAGGTAAGCCTATCCTAGGTACTATTGAATCTTTGGAAGGCATTGATCGTGATAAGATTATGGATTATATCTCTAATAATTATTTGCCAGAACGGATTGTCATATCTATTGCTGGCAATATTGAACATAAAGCTATTCAGGAACAAGTAGGCCAAGTGTTCTCTAAGTTGAAAAATGACAGAAAGCCCAAGAAGCTTCAACCTCCGGTAGAGGATGAGGCACATATTTCCAATCTCAAGAAGGATACAGGTCAGGTCCAGATTTGTCTGGGTACTGTTGGTCTCTCTCAACATGATGAGCGGATATATACAGTCAATGTTTTAAACAGTGTACTAGGTGGTGGCCTTTCCTCCCGCTTGGTGCAAGCGATTAGGGAGGAACGGGGCTTGGCTTATACGGTATTCTGTTATCATACTGCTTTTTCTGATACTGGTTTATTCACCTTCTATGCCGGGACCAGTCCTCAAAAGTATGATGAAGTAATAACTCTGTTGCTGAAAGAAATAGACAAGGTTGTCAAGGATGGTATTACTGAAAAAGAATTGAATAAAGCCAAAGAACAGATTAAAGGCGGTCTTTTCCTGGGATTGGAGAATGTCTCCAGTCGTATGACCCGTACAGGGCGGAATTTGCTATGCTTAGATAGAATTATTAGTCCGGAAGAAGTCGTGGAAAAGGTGAGTAAGATTACTCTGCAGGATGTTCATGTGATTGCCAAAGAGCTATTTGAGAATAGGGAATTAAGCCTCAGCACAATCGGCCCTTTAGATAAGGCTGTTGATCTGGCGAAGTATAAAGGGAAGCTCTAAGAATGTGATGTCGAAAATTTATTCCTTTCCAGCCATAGTTGATCAAAATTCACGGATTTTGATCCTGGGCTCCATGCCAGGGGTCGAATCCTTAAGAAAACAGGAGTATTATGCTCATCCCCGCAATCAATTTTGGAGGATTATTTTTGATCTCTATCAACAACCTGTCCCCGATAATTACCAAGAGAAAGTATCTTTCTTAAAAGCGAAAGGGATTGGCTTATGGGATGTAATTGAGAGCTGTTACCGGGAAGGTAGCTCCGATGCTAAAATTAAGCAGGAAAAAGTCAATGATATTCAAGGGTTATTAAATGAATTCCCTCAGATCAAAAGGCTCTATTTTAACGGTACAAAAGCCTATGATACTTACAAAAGATATTTTGGTTTTTCTACTGACTTAATTTATGAAAGGCTTGAATCTACAAGTCCGGCCAATACGAAAAGTTATGCCCGGAAACTCCAGGATTGGTCGAAGATAAAAAGATTTTGCTAGATTAATATAAGGAATCTTGTTCTTGGTATATCCCTTCCTTTGCCTTCATACATTTTAGGAGAGGAGGGGTTTTTATGTTGGGGAAGATTTTGTTGGTTGTCATTATTTTTGGTTTATTTTCCTGGGCAGTGAAAACTAAGGTTTTCCTTAAGAGAAGAAGAAGTGAGAAGATTCTCGAAGGTGCAGTTTCTTCACCAGCATCCCTGGCCTTAGGCGAAATTGTAGCAGTTGCCGGCGGTATTTATCTAGCCTTAGTGCTTGTAGTTTCTTTTCTAAATATGGAATTACCGGAAAGGATTAATATAGCTTCGTTAGCGGTAGATCCTCTTGCCTTGATTGCTATAATAGTGGCTCTCTTACAACCGATAATTTTGACCTTGTATTACAACATGAAAAAGAACTGATGAGGTGAGGATTTGTGAGTAATGTTAGGTTGAGTGAGTTAATTGGTAAGGATATTGTTAATATTATGAATGGTAGCAGATTGGGTACTGTAGCCGATTCTGATCTAATGGTAGATATGGAGACAGGAGAGATAGAGTCCATAATTCTGCCCAGTCGTAGCGGATTTTTTAGTTTATGGGATCATAGTAATTTAACTGTTCCTTGGTCATCTATCCGCAAAATAGGTTCGGAGGTAATAATCGTAGAATTAGATGATTCTCATGAAAAATACAGGGGGTTTTCTTATTAAAACCTTATTTATCATTGACAAAAAGAATATTCAGGAATAGAATATATTAAATTAATATTATATTACCTCACTCAACGTGGTGAGGTAGGGGTCGCGAAGGTCAAGAGTATACTCAGGGAGCGTGGTGGCTAGGAACTGGGAGAAAGGGACATTCGCCGAAGTACAGAACAATTCACCAGATTGTCTGTGCTGGGACTGCACTGAACAAGTGCAGGACTGTCATCTGACTTATGCTCGAGGTCAGGTGGAGCACTATCTCATAGAGAGCGTGAAGAGGTACTCAAAGCTTGTTAACAGCTAAGGGTTATGCTCTAGCTGTTTTTCTTTTCATCGAGTTATTCTTCATCGTTTAGTTGCTCCTTAAACATTATTAGTAGAGGAGGGAAGTATTAAAATGGAATTACTAAACACGGTGGTAGTTGGTGCCTACGGCAAAATGGGCCGTGAAGTAGTGAAAGGTGTTTTAAAGAACCAGGGTCTTCAGCTCGTTGGAGCTGTTGACGTATTTGGAACAGGCCAGGATATTGGTGCTGTCATTGGCCAGCAGGATCTTGGTATTCTAATTAAAAATGATCTGGCTAAGGTTCTTGATGAGCATAAGGTCCATGTTATAATCGATTTTACTCATAAGCAGGCTGCAAAGGAAAATATCACTACTGCTCTGAAAAGAAAAGTTTTCGTAGTGACTGGTACTACAGGATTTACTCCGGAAGAGTTACAGGAATTTGACAAGATGGCGCGGGACAATCAAGTGGGAATATTTTTCGCACCAAATTTTTCTTTAGGTGCAGTACTAATGATGAAATATTCTAAGGAAATCGCCAAATATTTTCCCCAAGCTGAAATCCTGGAATATCATAATGATAAGAAAAAAGACAGTCCTTCAGGGACTGCCATCGCTACTGCCGAAGGTATGCGAGCTAACTCAGGTAGTCAGGAAAAGCCGGCTAATAATGGTGCTCCTTCTAGAGGCGGTGAATTTTCTGGTTATCAGATTCATAGTATTCGTTTAAAGAGTTGTGTAGCCCATCAAGAAGTACTTTTTGCCGGTGATGGAGAAATCTTAACTATTAGACATGACTCTTATAACCGGGAGTGTTTTATCCCTGGAGTTATGTTAGCTGTACGACAGGTCATAAATAGGCAAGGCTTGACTGTTGGTTTGGATAGTATTTTAGATGATTATACCTTGTAAGAAGGATGTGAAGAAGATGAGAGAATTACCGAGATTAATCACCGCGATGATCACCCCTTTCAAAGATGATTTAAGTGTTGATTATGAGGCAGCACAAAAATTAGCTCAACTCTTGATAAATGAGGGCAGTGAGGGGCTGGTTATCTCCGGAACTACAGGAGAATCGCCTACTTTGAGTGTTAATGAAAAGATGGAGCTTTTTAGAGCTGTCAAGGAAGCTGTAGGAGATAAAGGTTATATTATTGCTGGAACAGGTACTAACTCTACGGCTGATTGTATAAAGCTGACTGAAGGTGCTACTAAGGCAGGAGTAGACGCAGTTATGATAGTTGTTCCATACTATAACAAACCTAATGCCGAAGGTTTATATCAACATTACAAGGCTGCTGCGGGGGCAACTGATTTACCTGTGATTCTCTATAATGTACCTGGTAGAACAGGAATTAATATGTTGCCGGAGACTGTAGCTCGTTTGAGTGAAATTAAGAATATTATTGCTGTAAAGGAAGCCTCAGGTAATCTGGACCAAGTTTCGATGATTCGTAATATGGTTCCGGAAGATTTTATTATCTATAGTGGTGATGATAGCTTGACCTTACCCATGCTCTCTGTGGGAGCTTATGGCGTTATTAGCGTAGCCTCTCATTTGGTTGCTCCACAGATTAAGGAAATGATCACTGCTTATACTGCCGGTGAGGTTAAAAAGGCGGCAGCTATTCACGGTAAACTCTTTGATTTGTTCCGTACAATGTTCATTACGGCTAATCCAATTCCGGTTAAGAAGGCTCTTAGTTTATTGGGCCGTACTGCCGATACAGTCAGGTTACCATTAGTTAATGCCACAGAGGATGAAACAGAAAAAATCAGGACTGTAATGCAGCAAGTGGGGCTGTTATAAGAGGTTTTCACAAGAAGAATTTCTTGGACTAGGATTTACCTAAAGTAAGGATAAACGGGACTTTCCCGTAAAAAGCAAGAATTACGATAGCTCATTGTGGTAAGCATTAATTATGAGTCTATCTGGTTCTTGCTTTTTTTGGTATATAATGTTTAAGGTCTGTTTCTATCTCGACATACTAATGATTGTACTAACTAATTTTGAGTAAAAGTAAAACAATCAGCTAAATCTGGTAATAATATACAACTAATCTCTTGTAAGTTTTGTTTCTATAGCATATAATATACCCAAGGGATATGGACCGGTTCGGTAAAGCTAAGGTAGTTAGGAATCCTTCTGAGCGGACGAATAGGGAAGGTTCTTTTTTATACCTTACATAATACAAGTAAGGTTAGCTTCACCACAACCAACGGCTCTGTGAAGCCGTCTTTTTCTGATGTCAATGTAAAATATATATTTAAGGAGGTCTGTAATGGCAGACAATGACAAGCTAATGCTTATTCCCCTGGGCGGGCTGAGGGAAGTAGGCAAGAATATGTTGGCTTTGCGTTATGAAGATGAGATTATTGTTATTGACGCAGGCTTAATGTTTCCTGAAGAGGAGTTGTTAGGAATAGATATTGTTATTCCTGACTTTACTTATCTTGTGGAAAATCAAGCTCTGATTCGGGGAATTTTTCTTACTCATGGGCACGAGGATCACATCGGAGCCCTGCCTTATGTATTAAAAGAAATTAATGTTCCGGTTTATGGAACCAAGCTTACTTTGGGATTACTGGCAAGTAAGCTGAAAGAAAACAATGTTACAAATATCAAGCTTAATACTATTCGTCCAAGAGATATTATTAAATTAGGATGCTTTAAAGTTGAAGTATTTCGGGTCAGTCATAGTATCCCTGACGCTGTTGGTTTCGGAATTCATACTCCTGTTGGCATAGTTCTTCATACTGGGGATTTTAAGATTGATCAGACTCCTGTTGATGGTGGCGTGACTGATTTTGCGAAAATAAGCGAGTTGGGGCAAAAAGGTGTCCTGGTCATGCTCTCTGATAGCACTAATGTAGAGCGTTCTGGTTTTACCCCTTCAGAGCGAATGGTCGGTCGGACTTTCGAAGAAGCTTTTAGTGCTGATCGGGAGAGAATAATTGTCGCAACCTTTGCTTCTAATATCCATCGGATTCAACAGATTATCGATGCTGCTGCAAAGTATGATCGTAAGGTGGCAATCGTAGGACGGAGTATGCTCAATGTGACTTCTATTTGTCAGGAAATAGGTTACTTGAAAATTCCTAAGGGCGTGCTGATCGATATTGATGATATCTCCAGGTATCCGATGAACAAAATTGTCATCGTAACTACCGGTAGTCAAGGTGAACCTATGTCGGCCTTGACTAGAATGGCTATGTCTGACCATAGAAAGGTGCAAATAGTTCCTGGTGACACTGTGATTATATCTGCTACCCCAATACCCGGAAACGAGAAGTTAGTTGCGAAAACCATCAACCAGCTTTACCGTCTAGGTGCTGACGTAATCTATGGTTCTGGTAGCGGGATACATGTCTCTGGCCACGCCAGTCAAGAAGAATTAAAAATGATGCTTAACTTGGTCAAACCTAAATACTTTGTTCCCGTACATGGAGAGTACCGTCATTTGGTTATTCACGCCAATCTTGCCGAAGATATGGGAATACCAAAAGAGAATATCTTTATCGGTGAAAATGGTCAAATAATAGAGTTCAGTAAGCAAAAAGCTGACTTCGGTAGCAGAGTCACTGCAGGTAGAGTCTTAATCGATGGACTTGGCATTGGTGACGTGGGTAATATAGTCTTAAGGGATCGTAAACAGCTTTCCCAAGATGGTATTTTAATTGTCGTAATGACTATCAATAAGGAAGCAAATTTATTAGTTTCCGGTCCAGATATTGTTACCCGTGGTTTTGTCTATGTCAGGGAATCAGAGGAATTAATTGAAGTAGCTAGAGAAAATGTCAAACAAGTCTTGGAAAAGTGCCTCGAGAAAAAGAATACAGACTGGGCTACAATAAAGTCCCTGGTGAGGGACAACCTTAGCAGATATTTATATGACCGTACAGGCAGACGTCCAATGATCATGCCGATCATTATGGAGGTTTAATAAAACTAAAAATAACAAATGGCATTCTGTGTTGACAGTTTGCCATTTGTTATTGGGGTTCTGAAGGTTTCCCTAAACTTTTAGAGAAATAAAATAAAGAAGGACTACTGGCAGTAACATTGCTTTGCACTTTGATTATCCTGAAACTAAGAGTTGTGGTGGTGAAATAATGGCTAGGAAAAAGAGAAATGCCAGAAATGATAAAACTAAGAATAATTCCAATAATATGCTAAAACAGGAAATAAAAGATGAGATCTTAGCTATTATTACTATTGCCCTTAGTTTTTTTCTCATTTACTGCTTATGGTTAGGACCGGGAGACCAGAATAGTGGAACAATCGGCGCTTTTGGTCGTCTGATTAATACGATAATTATGACCTTATTTGGGGATGGAAAATATATTTTCCCTATTCTTTTATTGATCCTCGGTCTTGGTAAAATGCTTCGAAGAGCTAAGTGGGATAAACAGACCATTTTGGCCTGGAATTTATTGTTTTTAACTATTTTAGTCTATATACATATGCAATTACCTGCCGTGGAACGTACCATCATGGCAGGGCTCCATGGTGCTGGTGGTGGAATAATCGGCGGAACAATTGCCTTCTTAACTTTGTTACTTTTTGGACAAGTTGGGACCTATATTTTTCTGGTTGCTTGTCTTATCTTAGCTATCTTAGTAATTGCCAAACGTCCTTTAACTGTGTTGCTTAAGGAGATTGCAGGCGGTATTAAAAGATTTTTTGTTAAGGTCAGAGACGAGTTAGAAGATTTTCTTTTTGTCCAGGTGGAAGAACAAGAAGAGAAAAAGGTTGAACAAAAGGAAAGGAATTTAAGAAAAAAACAAACGGAGAAAACTATTCAAGAAAAGAAACACAATATTCCGCTAATCGTTGAATATGAAGAAAATACTCCTGCGGATGTGCCGGAAATGGCAGTTGGAGTATCACCGGCATTAGTTCGTCCTGTACGACAGGAAAGCAACGAAACTAGTGGAGCGAATAAAAATACTGTAGCCGAGGAAACATCTGTTGAGGCAGCTGATATTTCTCTGAACACATATCAAAATAGCCAGTATTGTAAGCCTGCTATAGATTTATTACAGGCTCCGACTAGGATAAAGAGCCAGCGTATGAATAAGGATATTACTGAAAACGTTCGTATTCTGGAAGAAACCTTGGAGAACTTTGGAGTTAAAGCCCATGTAACCCAAGTGAGTAGAGGACCAAGTATAACTCAATATGAGATCCAACCGGCACCGGGTGTGAAAGTAAGCCGCATTGTTAATCTAGCAGATGATATCGCTTTATCCTTAGCTGCAACTCAAGTGCGAATT
>JAPXME010000033.1:0-12783 GCA_033809185.1 Clostridiaceae bacterium | reverse complement strand
ATATTTTACTGACCATATGTTTGTGGCTAGATATGAAACAGGTAAAGGTTGGTACGAGGCTAAGGTCGTGGACTTTAGTAACTTGGAGCTAAGTCCTGCAGCCTCTGTATTACATTATTCTCAAGAGGTTTTTGAAGGCATGAAAGCTTACCGCTCTGCAGACGGTAGGGTTTTACTTTTTCGGCCGGAGCAAAATGCCCGACGGATGAGTCGTTCAGCCCAACGGATCTGTATGCCCGGAATTCCGGAAGATTTATTTTTACAGGGTGTAAAAGACGTGGTCCTTAAGGATAAGGAATGGATTCCTGGTGATGAAGGTACTTCACTATATATCAGGCCTACGATGGTGGGCGATGATGGCTTTTTAGGGATTAAACCTTCTAAGAAGTTCACCTTTTTTGTCGTTCTTTCTCCAGTAGGACCTTATTACAAAGAAGGCTTTAACCCTATTCCCATTTATGTTGAAGAACAGCTGGTTCGGGCTGTTGTCGGCGGTGTAGGTGATATTAAAACTGGTGGCAACTATGCAGCCAGTTTATTGGCAGATACCAAGGCTAAAGAAAAGGGCTTTACTCAGGTGCTGTGGCTGGATGCCAAGGAGCACAAGTATGCTGAGGAAGTCGGGTCCATGAATATCTTTTTTGTTATAGGTAAGAAAGTAGTAACTCCTGCTTTAAACGGCTCTATCCTGCCTGGTATAACTAGAGATTCTGTGCTTATTCTAGCCCCTGACCTCGGTTATGAGGTTGAAGAACGGGCCGTTCCCATCCAGGAAATCTTAGAAGGGATCAGGAAAGGAACTGTTACAGAGTGCTTTGGCAGTGGAACTGCAGCCGTAATCTCTCCTGTAGGTTCATTACACTATAAAGGTGTAGACTACCTGATAAACGATGGTAAAGTTGGGGAGGTTACTCAAAATATTTATCGTCATTTAGTTGATATTCAATATGGTCGGTCGAAGGATCCCTACGGCTGGGTACAGGAAATAGGCCGTATATAGTTTAATATCGCATCCTTGCTCAGTTTTCCCTGCCCGGCACGTCCTGTGCCGGGCTAACTGATTTTTAACGGTATTTCGTTAAGACATTTTTTTGTATTTTTTTTGAATTACTTTTCTACACTGTTCGACAAATACTGTCGTTTTAATTATGATTAAATTTTTACATAATTGGTTTAACTAATGAATAGGCATTGTTTATACAAATTTCTACAGATTATACTGCGAAAAAGCAAGAAAAAGCTAATAATTTTACTAAAGGATCGGGACATTCAGTATAGAAAAAGTAAAAAGAGAAAACCCATCGGTTATTTACCAAATTAAAGTTTTAATATATTAAATAATTTAAAGCCAAACTAACCAAATTCTTTTTTTATAAATTTATAAATACAACAGGGAGGCTTGTTTCATGGAGAAAAAAAGGCAGTATCTCCAATTAGCAGTACAGGAAAATACTGTAGAAGCGCTTACTAATGAGACTATCGGAATATGGCAGAGTAATAAGGGGATGTCTCATTTCTACAAAGCCTTCGCTTCTCTGGACAGAGCGGAAGGAGTATGCCGCTTAATCTGTATTTGGAGGGAAAATGGTCGAAGAAGTATGTTGGCTCATCGCTACACATTGCTTTTTAATGCAGGGGGAATAAAGGAATATCAAATAGAGGATATTCCTGGATTCTGTTTGTCTTCTTGGCTAAACGAAATGGATTACGAAATGGTTGAGATTGAGCTGTCTGAGGCAGCAGATTTAATTCTTGATGCTTATATGCAAAACAAAAAGTTTAAAACTCAACCTGCTCTAGGAATTGACGATGACTATTTTATGTTTCAATATGCTGGGGATAGAACAGAAGCAGTTAATCAACGTCTATTACCAGATTGCCAGAATATAAATATGTTCATCAATATTTATCTTTCGGCTTTCATAAGATTAGATTATGGTCTGCTCTATGATTTATCGTCATCGGATAGACAAAGACAATTAGGCGATCGCCATGATTATCTACAAGAAATTAATCCTGAACTGAGTCAATGTACTTTTTTATCTACACAAATCGTTAGTGTGCAAAAATCTAAGCCCCTTTCGGAGGCGGAGGTTAGTGTTACTATACTGACACCTCAAGAGGAAATTTGGAAGCTCTCTTATAAGCTGAAGATACTTTATACTGCTAACAATTATTCACTCCTTGACTTCCAAGAGATTAGTCGGGAGCAATTAGATCTGTGCCATCCCCAAAACCCTTTAAATTATAAGGTTTATGCTACCTTATTTAAGCATAATGCTCAAGAACAGGTTAGAGGATGGCTTAATGAGCAAGCTAACGTTTTCCTGACTGGTGAGACAGAAGATATGGAGCAGTATAAATGGCTTGTTGAAGGTTCGGCTCCTTGGGAGGAATATTGTTTTTCTAAAGCTATCTCAGCAGAATTTTTCTTAACCGATAAGGAACTGCTGATATATTGTCAGAAACCGGAGAACTTGGCCAGTATTAATTGGATTTTGGCTGAAGATCTTCCGGAAAGGCTATCCATCCAGGATCAGTATTATTTGGATAATAAGGAATTACTGTACAGAGTTTGTAACCTGCAAGGAGAGACTAAGTTTTCTTTGAGCCAAGTCTTAGAGGGCAAGAGGGCAGTATCTCACCTTTTAGTTTTGCATGGGAAGGAATTGTCTCGTTTTATGGGTCACGTTATCAGTGCGGCTGAGAAGATGATTACGCTGGGTAATAAGTTTCATTATTACTTCATTCGTCAAAAGGACGATACCATATTCGAAATCTATTCCTACAGAAACTATCAGTGGGTTACTGTATATAGCGATCCTAGGGAGGGACTATTAGGCTGGATAAAAGAGAATTTTATCTTAGATAATCTAATCCCCGACTATGAGCTAGAGGATTATTATGATCTCTTTACACCGCCGTTGACCGAGCAGAGGAAATGGGAGATATTTCAGCAACTAATGCAACTAGACAAAGAAGCTAGTTGTATGAGGAAGATGGGTTTAGTTCCTTCGGTAAAAGAGGCCGCTACCCAATATGGTGTGGTAATCTAAAGAAATCCCCTCAAAGGTCATTCCTAACCTTTGAGGGGATTGTCTTCTCTATATACTCTTTCCTTATTACTTAACCTTGGGCGGGGTTAGTATTGGTTGTGTCAGGTGGTGGCGGAACATATTCTTCCATGAAGATGAAGATGTTAGGTACTTCTAGAGCTGGTATAGTCAAGGACTCTCTTTTAGTGATAACAGGATAGGCTCTAAATAAAGCTAGGTTATCCATGATTCCACCTGGCATAGTTAAGCCTTTCTCTAGATTATTGGCATTACCGATAGCTTTGATCATGATCGGATATTGTAGCTTTTGATCATTAACGGTTATGAACATTGTACTCTCATCTTCTGACTCAGCATAAAAAATATTGGAGTGGGCGGTAATCCTTTGATCATTAATAGCAATAACTTCTGCCCCGGCAGCCCAGAGCTCATTAACTATATAGATTATATCTACGTAGAGGATAGGCATATATTGGTCGATCATGATAGTAACGCCAGGACCTTCTACGGTTACAGTACCGTTGATAATACCTAACTCCTCGATCTCGGCTCTCATGCTGGCTGCTAATTTATTCTCGTCCTCATAGCTTTCCCTCTGAAGGCTTAGCTTTCCATTCAAATCAATAATCTCCGAATTTAGACGCTGACGTTTTTCTGAGAGATCGCTTACCATAGCAATAAGATTCTCTGTGGTCTGCATATTGAGATCGCCGGAAATTGTGTTTTTGGAATGATATTGGGTAGATAGCAGCAAACCGAGAAAAACAAAGACTATTGTAATAGGTACATACCATTTGGGTTTATTGTTCATACTCTTCACTCCTGCGACCTTTTCTATTTCGCCGCCGGGTGATTAGTAAATGGCGAATAACAGCAAGGTTTTGGAATAGTCTGACCCCAAAGACAAAGACAGCGGCATAATAGAGGTCCACACCTAAGCGATCCCCCATATAAGCTAGAATTGCTGCCAAGGCGCCATTAGCAAAAAAACCAGTAATCAAAACTACGCCGTCAAAACGTTTTTCAAATACGGCTCGGACGCCACCCATGACTGAATCTAGGGACGCCAAAACTGCAATAGATAGGTATTTAATATAAACAGGAGGAATCTGATAGTTCAGGGTAGAGCCTAAAATTATCCCTATAATTAAACCGAAAATAGGCAGAAGCCACATTGATTATTCCTCCTCTTCTTTAACGATTTTAGTGTAATTGAACTGCAAATCACTCTTGTAGGCCGGGATTATGATTTCTTCGGCTTCTTGCACTGTGACGGGAAATTGGGAAGCTCTAAGTATAGCTAATTCCCGTTGCCCTGTTACTGCGTTGAGTAATTTAGGACTTCCGATAGCCTTAATAACAAAAGGTGGTGCTAAGCGGGTTGTGTTCACGAGGATAACATTACCTACACAGCGTATTTCGGTGGTATTGATTAACCTTTGTCCGTTAACCTCAATGGCTTCAGCCCCGGCTACTTTTAATTCGCTGACAATGTTAAGGATACTTTCATAGTGAATTAAATATTTATTAGGATCATCAGATGGATTAACTTTAAGTCCTTCATTATTATCGTCCAGTGTAATGATGATCCCTTTGCCTTTTACAGGCAATAGTCCTGCGGTTAGCTGTGCTTTCTTTAGCTCTGCTTTGAGATCGGACAGCCGCCAGGTAGTCTGAGTATTTTGTAGATCTGTTAATTCTTGACGAGTAGCGGCAATTTGTTCTTCTAAAAGATTTATTTCTCTTTCTAAGTTGGTTATAATCGTAATTAGTTGAGCGTTTCTCTCACTAAGGGGATTAGCTTGAGTGTTGCTTGTTTGAATTTTCCATTGATAGCTCAAGAAAAATCCGGCGAAAAAACAAACTATCGTAAATGGCCATAGCCATTTCTTCATTGTAATCCCCTCCTTTTTTATAGTTGATATATACTCTAATATAATATTATAACACATACTGCACAGTAAACAGTAGAAATCTAGAATCGAAGATAACTGTTGGAACAGTTGGTAGAGTAGTTAATATCTTTATTAGACTCCGTTTAGCTTGTTTTGTTCCCAAAAAGTGGTTTGAGAATAAAATCTTTTTGATTGTGCTAAAAAGGAATATACTTTTGTATTGTAGAAGATAGTTACGATAAATGTTACTGATTCAAGGAGGATAACCCTTTGTGGAAGCCTGATTTTAGCGATTTTAATATCATCAGTATTATTGATATCCTAATTGTGGCCTTTGCTATTTATAAAGCCATGATGATCATCAAAGGGACTAGAGCTGTTCAGCTCATCAAGGGGTTAGTAGTACTCCTGGTGGCTTCTTTGGTGAGCAATTGGTTCCAATTAAAGACTGTAGCCTGGATCTTATCCGGGGTACAGAGTGTTTTGCTGTTTGCTATTCCTGTTGTTTTTCAGCCTGAACTTAGAAGAGCTTTGGAGCGCTTAGGACGAAGCAAGTTTTTTGCCCGTCCGATAGTTTTTTTGAACCAGGAGACTTTGGAGAGCCTGCTTAATGAAGTATTGCGGGCTTTAAAATATCTGTCTAAGAATAATATTGGGGCGCTGATTATTATCGAAAGAGAGATTGGCGTAAATAATTTTATTGAGACAGGGATTAAAATAGATGGCTTGGTTTCAGCCGAATTTTTGATTAATATCTTTCTACCGAAAAGCCCTCTTCATGATGGAGCCGTAATAATCCGCGGCGATAGAGTAATTGCTGCTAGCTGTTTTTTACCACTTTCAGAAAACCCTAACCTTAGTAAAGAGCTTGGGACAAGGCATAGGGCAGGACTTGGGCTGACAGAGCAATCTGATGCCTTAGCCATTATTGTTTCAGAGGAATCCGGCGTAATATCTGTAGCTGAAGAGGGTAAGTTAACCCGCTATCTGGATGATAATACTTTAAAGGAATTTCTCAATAAGCGTCTCCAGAATCGGCAGAATACTACTTCTTCCTTTTTTAACTGGAGGTAATTAATATGCGTGATATCTTTACAAAAAATATAGGATATAAGATAACTGCCTTAATACTTGCCCTTTTGTTCTGGTTTTATCAGAACCCGATGTTGGAGAAAACGATTACCGGGGTGGCCGTTGGTTATACTGGACTACAAGAGGGCTTAGTTGTCGTTGATTTTACTGAAACAGCGGATATAAGGGTGCAAGGGGCGGCTAAAATCATAGACCCCCTTAAAGCTCAAGATCTTAAGGTTTCCATTGACTTAAGCCAAGCCTTAGAAGGGGAAACGGTAATACCTCTAGGGACAGGAACGGTAACAGCCCCAGAGGGTGTCGAAGTAATCGGTACTAAACCTAAGAATATTCAATTCTTTATTGATACGCTAAAGGAGAGGCAGCTTCCTGTGAAGGTTGAATATGCCAATAAGGTAGCTCCGGGATATTCTAGCTTTGAGCCTATAATAACACCTTCAATTATTGTTGTTAGAGGAGCCAGCCAGGTGTTGGATAAAATTGAAACAGCTCGTGTAACAGTGGATTTGAATAATGCCACTGATAACCTGGAGTTGGCCTTGCCTATTCAATTACTGGACACAGAGGGCAAGATTGTCCCTCTAGACAAATTACAGGTCAGTCCCGATAAGGTTCAAGTCTTCGTACCGGTAGTTAGGGATATGCCGACAAAAACTGTGATTATTAAACCAGTGTTAGTAGGTACACCTCAGGACGGTTACGTAGTAGCTCGTACAGTGGTGGAACCGGATACTATGAAGATCAGCGGTTCTACAGAGAAGCTTGACCAACTAGACCATATTTTGACCAGGCCAATCGATATTACTGGAATAAATATGAATAGAACTTACCAGACAGGATTGGATGCTCCTGAAGGTGTTAGTGTGCTGTATCATTCCATGGTAAAGGTTACTGTTCAACTAGATGAAACGCCTGTTACCAGAAAATTTGAGGATGTTACTCTAATTCTGGAAAATCAACCTTCTGGTGTGCAAGCTAATCTTAATCCAGGGAAGGTTAATGTCACAGTCAAAGGACCCCGGGCAGTAATCGAAAACCTATTGATGGCCGACATTAGAGCTGTGATTGATCTAAAGGGTATTGATCCGGAGACAGTGCAGGAAGAAGGAATTACCAAAGAAGTTAGGGTGATTCTACCTAGTACTGGGAATATTCAACTAATGGAAGTGGAACCTAGTACTGTGGAGATAACTTTTTCACCCATGTCTTAAGGAAGAAAAAATCGCAGGTAGAAAGGGGCCTTATCTTTGGGAAAATTGTTTGGAACTGATGGTATAAGAGGTTTGGCAAATGAAGAACTTACCCCAGAACTAGCTTTCAGGTTAGGCCGGGCAGCAGGAGTTTTACTGCAGGTGCCGGGAGAAAGGGCTAAGATAGTAGTAGGAAGAGATACGAGGCTCTCGGGACCTATGCTGGAGGCAGCCTTAACGGCAGGCATTTGTTCCGCAGGGGTAGATGTTTATCTGGCCGGGGTAATCCCCACACCGGCAGTTGCATATTTAACCAGAACATTAGATACTTCCGCGGGGGTAGTAATCTCTGCTTCTCATAACCCAGCTGCTGATAACGGAATAAAGTTTTTTAACCATCAAGGTTTTAAGTTAGATGATGAATTGGAAGAGAAAATTGAGGAATTAGTATTAGGTGATATGTCCGATCTGCCTCGGCCTACCGGAGAAGATCTAGGTAAGGTTATCATGCTGGATGATGGGGCAGAACGCTATATTTCTTTCCTTAAAGGACTGGTTAATAAACCTTTGTCAGGTTTAAGGATTGTCCTGGATTGTGCTAATGGGGCTGCTAGCTCTATTGCTCCTAGAGTATTTAGAGAATTGGGAGCTCAGGTTATTTCTCTCCATGATTTGCCTACAGGAACTAATATTAATGATGGTTGTGGGTCAACTCATATTGAGAGTCTTGAAAAGGCAGTACTAAAATACGAAGCTCATTTTGGCTTAGCCCATGATGGTGATGCTGACAGGGTTTTAGCTGTTGATGAACAAGGCCGCTTAGTAGATGGAGACCAAATCATGGTTATCTGTGGTTTGGCTTTGCATAGAAAGAAAGCTTTAGGAGGCAAGCTAGTCGTTACCGTGATGAGCAATCTTGGTTTAAAACAAGCCTTTGAAGCTGCCGGAGTAGAAGTGTTGGAAACTAAAGTAGGGGACCGTTATGTCTTAGAGCAAATGCTTGAAAGCGGAGCTATTCTCGGTGGCGAACAGTCGGGACATATAATCTTTTTAGAGCATAATACCACTGGTGATGGTTTGTTGACAGCTTTACAGCTTGCCCAGGTTATCCAGGAATCAGGACAGAGCCTGAGTAGCTTAGCCGCCCAAATGCAGGTTTTGCCCCAGGTTTTAGTGAATGTGAGGGTGAAGTCTAAGATAGGTTGGGAGGAGAATCCACGAATTCAAGAGGTCATTAAGAAAACGGAGGAAACCCTCCAAGGGCGGGGTAGGCTATTGGTCAGAGCTTCGGGAACGGAGCATCTCTTAAGGATTATGGCTGAAGGGCCGGACCAAGGAGAGTTGGAAAATTTGACTGAGGAGATAGCGAAGATTGTAGGTGAGGAATTGTCCTAGCTTAGTGCTTAAGCTAAGATAAGTTACAGGAAGGGCCTAGTATCAAGAACTTTTTTCAATATTTTCAAAGGGGTGAGGGTGTGCAACTGGGAACAGACATTATTGAGATTCAGAGAATAAAAAGTGCTATGGAAAAGCATCCTAGATTTTGCCGCCGGATCCTTACTCCTAAGGAACAGGAATATGCCTCTTCCCTGCGGGATAAGTCCTCTTTTGTGGCCGGGAGATTTGCGGCCAAGGAGGCAACTGTAAAGTGCTTAGGGCTAGGATTAAGAGGTTTTAGTTGGCAGGATATGGAGATACTGCCTGACGAATTAGGCAAACCTCTTTTATCTTTAAGTCCCCGTTTGTCCGAACTAGGAAAAAAACAGGGGATCGAAAAGCTGGAGGTTAGCATTTCACATTGCCGGGAATATGCCTTAGCTGTAGTTATCGGGGAGTGATTGACAGAGATGAGAGTTTTAACCGGTAAGAAAATGAACAAAATAGACTTATGGGCTCAAAAGGAAATGGGAATTCCCACTCTATTACTGATGGAAAATGCAGGACAAGCCGTAGCCAATAAGGCTAAGTCTATCTTAGGAGAAGCTCAGGATAAAATGGTTATCTTATTGGCGGGCAAGGGAAACAACGGCGGTGACGCGTTGGTAGCTGCTCGTCAATTAGCCCAGTTAGGATACGAGATTAAGCTCTTTTTGCTTTTTCCACCAGAGTATTTCCGGGGAGCGAGCTTAGAGAATTGGAAATATATCGAAAGAATGGATTTAAAGTGGCATCTGTTGGAGGATGATAATAGCTTCTATCTCTTAAAGCTCAGTCTTGGTCAATGTGACCTAGTGATTGACGGGATTTTCGGGACTGGTTTTGCCGGGCACCCTAGTGAAAAAATAGCTAGAGCAATTGATGTTGTTAATGACAGCCAAGTACCGATCTTGGCTATTGATGTTCCTTCTGGCTTAAATGCTGATAATGGTCAATTAGCTGAGCCTTGTATTTGTGCCAAATATACGGTGACGATGGCCTGGCTTAAGAGGGGTCTAGTAGTCTATCCCGGCAAGAACATGGTAGGGGAGTTGGAAGTAGCAGATATATCCTTACCACCAGAGGGACTGTCAATCTTAGAAAATCAGGAATATTACTTAACGACAGAACTTGCAAAACAGTTACTGCCTCCAGTAGATCCGGAAGGTTATAAAAATTCTTTTGGACATATCTTAGTTATTGCTGGTTCTGCAGGAATGACAGGGGCTGCCTATCTAGCCGCTAGGGCTGCCTTCCGTTCTGGGGCAGGTATGGTTACTGTCTGTCTACCTGAATCTTTACGAGATACCTTTGACACGGCGTTTCCTGAGTGTCTGACTGTAGGTTTAGCAGAGACAGAAGAAAAAACTCTCTCTCTGGATAGTTGGCCACAAATCGAGGAGCAGTTGACTGGCAAGGATGTAGTGGTTTTCGGTCCCGGGTTAGGACGCAGAGAAGAAATACGTTATATACTGGCAGAACTGTTGGCTAAGAGCAATTTGCCTATTGTGATTGATGCAGATGGACTTTATGCTTTAGCTCAGGAACCGGAAATAATCGAGGGCACTCAAGCCCCAGTGATTTTGACACCTCACCCGGGAGAAATGTCTCTACTTCTTAATATGGCTACTAAAGCAGTACAAGCTAATAGGTTTGAGTGTGTTAAGGCTGCAGCAGAAAGATATGGAGCCATTGTGGTTCTTAAAGGTGCGGCAACTATAACAGCCGATCCGGAGGGGGATTTATACCTTAACGGTTCGGGTAATCCAGCCTTAGCTACAGCAGGGACTGGAGATGTTCTAGCCGGTACAATTGGAGGACTAATGGGTCAAGGACTTAATCCTCTGGCAGCTACTGTTTTAGGTGTCTATCTCCATGGTCTAGCCGGCGATATGTTGGCTGCCGAGAAAGGCAACCGTGGCATTTTAGCCAGCGAGGTTGCGGAGATGTTGCCTTATGCTCGCAATTGCTTACTCTAGTCTTGTAACAACACAGAAGGAATTATCTTCTGTGTTGTTCGCTAATTTAAGTAGGTGAAGAAATGAAGAAAATTCGTCCCGTATGGGCAGAGATAAATTTAGCTGATATTGTGCATAATTACCAAGAAGTTCGTAGATTAGTGGGACCGAAGGTTTTAGTCATGGCAATAGTCAAGGCTAATGCCTATGGTCACGGAGCTGTGAAGGTGGCTCAAACTCTTAGCGAAGCCGGAGCCAACTATTTTGGCGTCGCCATTACGAACGAGGCGATCCAATTGCGAGAAGCAGGAATAGACAAGCCAATCCTCATTATCGGCTGGACCCCACCCGAGGATTATGAACGAGCCCTACAATATAGGATCGCTCTTACCATCTACTCCTTGCAGGAAGCTGAGATTCTTTCAAGAATAGCTTTAGAATATGGGGAAAAAGCTACAGTTCACTTGAAAATCGATACTGGTATGGGAAGGATCGGTTTTATCCCTAGTCAGGAATCTCTAAGAGAGATCCTACAAATACTAAAGTTGCCCGGGCTTAAGGTAGAAGGGATCTTCACTCATTTAGCCAAGGCTGATGAAAAGGATAAGTCATATACTAATCAACAACTAGATTTATTCCAGAAATTTTGCCGACAGATTGAGGACACAGCAGGCTATAGGATAAGCTTGAAACACACAGCTAACAGCGCGGCCATAATTGATTGTCCCAACTCCTATTTCGATATGGTGCGGGCGGGGATCATGCTCTATGGCTTACGTCCGTCGGCAGAGGTACAGCTTTCGAAGGTGGATTTGCGGCAAGCCTTGACTTTAAGAGCTAGAATTTCTCACATAAAAAAAGTCCCTCCTAATAGCTCGATAAGCTACGGAGGAATCTATGTTACGGAAGCTGAGGAACTGATAGCCACTTTGCCTATCGGCTATGCAGATGGTTATTCCAGGTTGCTTTCTAATAGGGCCAGAGTAGCCTGGCAGGGGCATACTGCTCCCATATTAGGTAGAGTATGCATGGATCAGATTATGTTCAGAGCTACAGGTTTGGACGTAAAAATTGGTGATGTGGTTACTCTAATCGGTAGAGATAGAGATATTTTCCTTTCAGTTGATGAATTTGCTGAAATTTTGGGTACTATAAACTATGAGATTGTTTGCATGCTTTCTGAGCGTGTCCCCAGAGTTTACCAGGGCGGATAGCCCCAATATCAATTGACGAGCAGATTAGATAATATATATAATAAGGTAGCATAATAGTATATACGATGGGTATATATTGTGATCCCCTTGGAGGTGTTTTCGTGTCGGCAACAAGACGCATTATGGTATGTTTACCAGAATCACTAGTGGAAGAAATGGATTGTCTGATGGAAGGTGAAAAACGGAACCGCAGTGAACTGATGCGGGAAGCTCTCAGATTTTATTTAGAGGAGAAGCGTAAGAGCAATTTACGTGAGCAATTAAGACACGGCTATGTAGAAATGGCTCAGATTAATCTTAAATTGGCTCAGGAAGCTTGTTATTGTGAAGAAGAAGCTAATGTGACAATCAAGAAAATGCTAGTGGAGTGTTGTTGATGGGTATTAAAAGGGGTGACATTTACTATGCTGATCTAAACCCCGTACAGGGCTCGGAGCAGGGGGGGACGAGACCTGTTCTAATTGTGCAAAATGAGATTGGCAACCAATATAGTCCTACTACGATAATAGCAGCGATAACTAGCCAGCTTAGTAAGGCTAAGCTGCCAACTCATGTGGAGATAAAATGTGAATCTTGCGGACTGGAAAAGGATTCAGTAATTTTGGCTGAACAGATCCGCACTATTGATAAGAAACGGCTCAAGCAAAAAGTCTCCAGCTTAGATGAGGAGATAATGGACAAGGTTAACAAGGCTTTGGAGATCAGTTTGGGACTGATTGAGCTGTAAGTAATACTGTAAACTGATACTGCAAAACAGTAATAATTAGCATATATACATAGCTTAAGTATTAAGACGTGGTAAAGTTGACCACGTCTTTTTTAATGCGTCTGTAATGGGTGCAGTTATTAATAAAGGTTCTAAAATAAATGTTGGGGTGGCAGGAAAATTAAATGCATTTGGTCGAATACCTGTAGTCGCCAAACTACACTTAGATAGGAGGTATTCTTCCAAATGCATTCTC
>JAPXME010000032.1:0-12814 GCA_033809185.1 Clostridiaceae bacterium | reverse complement strand
CGCTATCCAAAAGGCTGAGGAATTAGCTAAGGAGTTCAAAAACTCCTTTATTCCTCAACAATTTAATAACCCAGCCAATCCAGCCATTCATAGAAAAACCACAGCCGAAGAAATCTGGCGGGATACTGATGGCCAGGTAGATATTGTGGTTGCTGGCGTTGGAACAGGCGGCACAATAACAGGAATAGGTGAAGTTATCAAGGAAAGAAAACCAGGCTTTCAAATATATGCGGTAGAACCAGTTGATTCTCCAGTGTTATCCGGAGGTAAACCGGGGGCCCACAAAATTCAGGGTATCGGAGCAGGTTTTATACCTGAGGTTTTAAATCTTGCTATTGTCGATGGAATAATCCAAGTAACTAATGAAGACGCTTTTGCTACAGCTCGCAAAGTTGCGAAAAGTGAAGGTTTGCTAGTGGGAATATCCTCTGGTGCTGCTCTTTTTGCAGCTACGGAACTAGCTAAGAAAGCTGAAAATAAAGGCAAGAACATCGTAGTAATCCTGCCTGATACAGGAGAGAGATATTTATCCACTACGCTGTTTGAAGAGTAGAAATTAATAAAAAATAACAAGAACCGGATTAGCGGTTCCTCGCCTAGAAATGTCTAAACTTATCCCGTAAGAAATCGCTTACCGGTCGAAATTCGCCATCCCTGGCTCAGTTCTCCCTGCCCGGCACGTCCTGTGCCGGGCTAAGTGATTTCTAACGGTATCTCGTAAGACATTTTCACTATGCTCGTCAAAGCTACTCCAGTTCTTGTTATTCTTGCTTTTTTCTTTGGAAGAGAAAGATGAAAAAATGTTCCTTTGTTCTGTTGTATAAGCATAGAAAATCTGCTATTGAGGCAGGCTATGCTTATGATTTTGTATATATTCCTAGGAAATTTTTATGATGCTATTGACAAGGGAATTATTATGGGATAAAGTAAAATTAAAGTTGAGTAATTTACTAGGAATTAAAGTTATCCGAGGTGGGAATATGAAGAGAATATATATGGACCATAGTGCCACAACACCTGTGAGAATAGAAGCGGCTACTGCAGCAATGGAATGTATGACCGCTAAATACGGTAATCCCTCTAGTGTTCATTACTTTGGTCGGGAGGCTAAAGCAACTATCGATAAAGCCAGAGGGCAAGTGGCAGCTTTGATAAATGCTCAACCAGAGGAAATAGTCTTTACCAGTGGTGGGACTGAAGCTGATAATATTGCTTTGCAAGGAGTGGCTAAGGCTTATGCCCACAAAGGCAAGCATATTATTACGACAGCCATTGAACATCACGCCATCTTGAATACCTGTGCTGCCTTGGCTGAAGAAGGATTTGATATTACCTATCTGCCAGTGGATGAGATGGGTCTTGTCTCAGTAGCTGATGTAGAGAAAGCAATCACTCCTCAGACAATACTGATCAGTGTTATGCACGCAAATAACGAAGTTGGTACCATTCAACCAATCGCAGAAATTGGCCAATTGGCCAAGGAAAAAGGAATTCTCATGCATACTGATGCTGTTCAATCTTTGGGCAAGCTTCCAGTAGATGTTCAGGCGATGAATGTTGATTTACTTTCTGGCTCAGGGCATAAGTTTTATGCTCCGAAGGGAACAGGTTTTCTCTATGTCAGAAAGGGAGTACGCTTGAAAAATATTATGTTTGGCGGTGGACAAGAATGGAAGAAGAGGTCGGGAACAGAGAATTTGCCGGGCATAGTCGGCTTAGGAGTTGCGGCCGAATTGGCCAGTCAAGAGATGGTATCAGAAATTGAGCGGATTTCAAAATTACGGGATAAATTAATCAACGGTATTCAGAAAAGGATACCTCATGTAAGATTAAACGGTCATCCCGAAAAACGAGTAGCGACTAATGTTAATTTCTGCTATGAATTTATCGAAGGTGAATCCTTGCTCTTATCTCTAGATTTAAAAGGCATAGCTGCTTCCAGCGGTTCAGCCTGTTCCTCAGGATCTCTGGAACCATCCCATGTCTTAATCGCAATGGGTCTAAGCCATGAAATCGCTCAGGGTTCAGTACGAATGACCTTAGGCAAAGATAATAGTGAAGAGGATATTGATTATGTCTTAGAAGTTTTGCCTCCTATAGTAGAGAGACTTAGAGCCATGTCTCCTCTCTACAATAAACCCAGTGAAGGGAAGTGTGAAGAATGTACTCTGAAAAAGTAATGGATCATTTTATAAATCCCCGTAATGTTGGGGAGATTGAAAACCCAAGCGGAGTAGGTGAAGTAGGCAACGCCTCTTGTGGTGATATTATGAGGATAACATTGTTGATAGAAAATAATATTATCCGCGATGTGAAATTTAGAACCTTTGGTTGCGGGGCAGCTATTGCTACTAGCAGTATGGCTACGGAAATGGTTAAAGGGAAAACTGTAGAAGAGGCTTTACAGGTTACTAATAAAGCAGTAGCCGAGGCCTTGGATGGATTACCGCCTCTTAAAATGCATTGTTCAAATTTAGCAGCAGAGGCTTTACACAAAGCGATTAAAGACTATCAAGAAAAGCAAAAAGTTAATCACGTTAGTGCTTAAGATGATATCCCCCAATACCCACACAGCTAAGATTTTTAGTGTGGGTATTTTTTTTATTGGAAGGAAAACAAAGTGTCACCGGGGAAGTATCCAGTATAACAAGGGAGTTGTGATGTAGATAGAAAATGCAAAGTGGATGGGAACAATAGAGTCGATAAGTGCAGTTAAGTAGATATAACAGTAAAGTAGGTAGACTAGGATGAAGGATGATAATAAGGATAGACGGATATGGGAATTAGATTTACTCAAGGGAATAGCCTTACTGTTAATGATTTATTTTCATCTAATCTATGATTTAGATCTGGTCTTTCAGACTAGGGTTGATTCTGGGAGCTTTTTTAATTCATTGAGCTCTAAAGCCGCGGGCAGTCTATTTATTTTTACAGCAGGAATAAGCTCCTATTTGTCGCGGAATAACTGGCTAAGGGCTTTGAAAGTTCTAGGCCTAGCCATGCTTATAACTACTGTTACGTACATTTATAATCCTGATTTCATAATCACTTTTGGAATTCTGCACTTCTTGGGAACAAGCATCATACTGGGAATGATATTTAGAAAGTTCCATCCCTTTTTCTTGTTGGGATTGGGTATTGCTCTAATCTTAATTACTCCTTGGTTAAGTGGGCTAGCTTATTCCGATCATTGGTTACTTTTCCCTCTTGGTTTGGCCCCGGGCTTATACCCCTCTGCAGATTACTATCCATTGCTGCCCTGGTTTGGTGTGTTTTTGTTGGGGAATGGAATAGGAAAGCTGTTATATCGCCAAAAAAGGAGCCTGTTCAAAGCCCCTTATGCTAATAATATTCTTACCATACTTGGTAGACACACTTTATTAATTTATTTAATCCATCAACCGATACTTCTTGCTATATTATCATTAATTATGCGAAAATAACTATAAACTAGAAAACCTTAGCTAGAAATCATCAGGAATTGAAAACAATAATACCTTAGACGGAGCCAGAGGTGTGATTATGCTAGATAGAATTGTGCTTAAACTAAAAGAAAAAAAGCTTTATGAGTTGGTACTAGGCATAGCTGCTTTTTTGATCCTGTTGTTACTGTATACAATTTTTAATTATGCTGTGGCTATGCTGTTGATGTTTGTATTTCTCTCTTCACGTTTTGTCTTGAAAAAAAGGCTAAAAGAGGCTACTCCCATAATGCTCTATGCCTTAACAATTCATATTACTTATAATTCTCTTAATTTGCTAGGTGCTTTGCTGCAGTCCTTTCTTATAATATTCGCAGTTGAACTGCTATTGTTCATAGCAATTACTGCCTGGTTTTACAAAAGGCCGAGCTGGAAATCTGGCGGCTTGATGATAGCCTATAACCTCGTCTATTTAATTAATAAAATTCAAGGTGTTAGCCAGGCCTTAGCGGAGAGAAGTATTGCTCTCCCGGACCAGGGAGTTAGCCCAGATCCGAATGTTGTCCTGCGACAAGGAGTTTTCGGCATAGTCATCTCTTTTATTTTAATTGTACTAATTGTTTTAGCTGTGAAGGCACAAAAAAAACAGCTAGAAACTATTGAAGCTGAGAATTATCAATCACAGAATGTGTCAAATTAATTAAATACTAAGCTAAGATATAGGTGTATTTTCCCGCTACAGCTGGCAAAGAGCTGTAACGGGATTTTTTCTACCATGATCCGACAAAACATCTAAATAAAATCAGCCAAATAAAGCAGGAGGAAAAGTGATAACCAAAGAAATATGGAAATTAGAGTAAATTATTTGTGGAGGGAATATAAGATGAACAGTATTCCGAGGAAAGGGCAGATTCTCGGGATAATTATTCTGGGAATGTTCTTCTGTGTAGGTTTTTATCGCTACTATAGCCTAAGAGTATCCCCAGCCAATGTTTTGGAATTTGAAATAACAGAGCAAACACCGTTAGAACCGCCCCAAGAGCAGGAAAAGACCCAATTTATTAAGGTACATATAGTGGGCGCGGTGGAAAAGCCCGGGGTTTACAGTTTAGAAGAAGGAAAACGGATTGATGATGTGGTAAAATTAGCGATTCCAACGAAAGAAGCGGATCTTAGTTTAATTAATCTGGCGTCCTTACTTGAGGATGGGCGGCAATACTATGTGCCCAAGAAAGGTGAAGAGCAAATTATACCTATATCTAATGAATCTAGTGTGGGTGAAAAAGTAAGGGCTAAGGTTAATATTAACAGAGCCAGCCTAAGCGAATTACAAACTCTAAATGGTATAGGCCCTGCTTTGGCTCAGCGAATAATTGATTATCGCAGGGAGCAGGGGCCTTTTAACTCTATTGAGGAAATTACTGAAGTTAAAGGTATTGGTTCAGTTTTGTTGGAGAAAATCCGCGATAATATCACTGTCTAGAGGGGTCTATGAAACGATATCTGGTCTTGGTGACTGTTGCCTTTATCCTAGGCATAATTCTAGAGGAATTCTTGTGGCTACCTGTCTGGCTGTGGTTGTTATTTTTTGGACTAGCTTTCTCAACGGCCAAATATTGCTTTTTTCGTTGTAAGGAGAAATACAATTATATAATCTTACTTTCTCTTTGCCTCTTAGGGGCTGTCTGGTACAGTCTTAGTATGTATCCTTGCTTAAGATTTAGTCCGCTAATAGGTCAAGTAATTGAGGGACAAGGATTTATTCAAACTTATCCTAGGCAAGGGAGCTACCAACAATCTTTTACAGTTAAGACAGAGCTTTTGACTATTGAGGACAAGCAGATTGAAGGCTTGAATAAGCTACTAGTAAAAGTTAAGTGGGATTCGGAACCATCACTTAAGCCTGGGGATCTAGTTAGTTTCCGTGGTGTCCTGAGACGACCATCAGGGCCTACTAACCCAGGGCAATTTGACTATCAAAGATATCTAGCCAATCAACAGGTATTTTTTGAGCTTAGTTGCGGACCCAGGGATTTTAAAATTCTTAAGTTCGGCGAGGGTATAAGTTCTATGGCTGCCATTGGCAGGGCTAAGCTAGCAGATTTATTGTCCAAAACCCTGCCAAAGGAAGAAGAAATCCTTCTGATGGGGCTCCTCTTTGGAGATGTAAGCGGTATGGATTCACGGGCCGAAAGGGCTTACAAAAGAGCGGGGGTATCCCATCTCTTTGCTGTGTCCGGTTTTAATGTTAGCTTTGTTTTAGGTATTCTGTGGTTTTGCTTGAACTTTATTCGGCCACCTCAGATGGCACGTTTAGGTCTAGCGGCCTTAATTCTCTTAGGATATTACTTCTTGGTAGGCTGGTCGGCTTCTATTGTCCGGGCTTGTCTAATGTCTTTTATGGCCCTGCTCTCTTTATCTATAGGGCGCAAAAATGATATCTATACTGCCCTAGCTGGTTCAGCCTTGGTAATTTTGTTGCTTAGTCCGGGAGAGCTATTTCAGGTCGGGTTTCAACTATCTTTTTTAGTTACTCTGGGTATGGTTTACCTTACTCCCTGGTTACAAAAACTAGGCTGTGGCAAGCATTTGGCACCGACATTGGCTGCTCAGCTTACAAGCATGCCGCTGGTGGCTTATTATTTTAATTTGCTTTCTATTCTTTCACCTTTGCTCAATATCCTAGCCGCTATGGTTGTGGGCTTAGTAACTAGCTTGGGTCTTGTAGGGGCAGTTCTAACATGGACTATTCCAATTTTGGCTAAACCGGTTTTTTTAGCCTGCGGTTCTATGATGCATTATTTAAGCCAAGTTATTATCTGGGCTGCTAAACTTTCTTGGGCTGCAATTATAGTGCCTTCGCCGCCGATTTTTGTTGTTATTCTGTATTACCTAATTCTGGCGGCGGCACCTTTTTTCCGTTATTATCGCTATCGTTTAAGGTTGGTTCCCTCTTGGACTAAAGTTCTAGTTGTTCTCTTCTTAGGATTAGGTCTGATCTTTTCCTGCTGGCCAGGCCAAAGGTTATTGGAGGTAACCTTCTTAGATGTAGGCCATGGCGATAGTATTTTTATTAAGACTCCTCATGGTAAGAGAATTCTTCTGGACGGTGGAGGCACACCTGCCAGTGACTTTCCAGTAGGACAGAAGATCGTTCTGCCATACTTGCATAAACAAGGGATAGGCAGGTTAGATGCCATAGTTATGTCTCATAATCACCTAGACCATGGGGAAGGCTTGTTAGAGTTGATAGAGTTGATTCCGATAGGTTGTTGTTATCTTCCGCCTAGGGAGTATGGTAATGCTTTAGAAAAAGTTCTCTTAGCTTCCTGTCAAGAAAAAGGTATTCCTGTTAGGGAGCTTACAGCAGGACAAGTATTACATCTGGAAGAGGACTTAACTCTGGAGGTTCTTCACCCTAAAGGAGATGACGGTAGCTACGGCAATGATCATTCTTTGGTTTTGCGCTTGGTTTATGGTTCTTGCAGCTGGCTATTAACAGGGGATATCGAGAATAAAGGACTTGAACAATTGCTTAGGCGGTCGGCTACTTTAGAAGTAAATCTCCTTAAGCTACCCCATCATGGTAGTATTAGCTCCTTTAATGAAGAATTCTATGAGGAGGTTAAACCCCAAGGGGTAATAGTATCTGTTGGTTCTACTTATTCGGATCATCCTCATCAGGATATTGTGGACTACTTTACTGCCAGGAATATCCCCCTATACTCCACTAAAGAAAAAGGAGCAATTCTTACCAAAAGTAATGGCAAGAAAATCTGGCTCAGTTCAGTACTATAAAATCAAATGAATCTTTACTGTCTAGGATTAGGGCCCTGGATTACTAGGTATAATCGGCTTTAATAAATTCGTTATTGCTTTAGCTGGACTAATGACTCTCAGCTCATAAACAAATAAGATGGCTACTAGCAGGGCTAAGGACCATAGGCTTAAGTAGACGGCCAGATCCTTGTAGAGTTTGGAATGCCATAGTTTTGAAGCCTCTAGAAAAGCCTTCAAGATAAAGATTACTAGGATGATAAAAGTGTAGACAAGACGCAAGTTATCTAACCTCCTGGGCAGGCTTTTTCTGGCGGAAGAGGCTGACTGTTAAGGTTAACAGAGGCAAAAAAAGCTGAAAAAATAGGCTGTATAAAGGATAGTAGGAGCCTGTAAAATCTAATAACTCTAAAGGGTTTTCAAACTGCAGCAAGCTGACAGCGGTTATAAGTACTCCTAAAGGAAAGATAAGTGGCCTAAAGGATTGTAAGCCAAATACATTTTCTAATCCTGTTAAAATAGCGTGATACAATATAGAGGTTTTGATAAAATCTAAAAAGAATAAAGTACCGGCTACTAGCACCTCTACCCGGGTTATGAGATTAGCAATATTAATCATCCTTACTGCCTCATAAGAAGGATATAAAAAGATTTCTATGGTAGGCCCTAAGATGGAGACATTCCGAGCGAAAAGTAACAGATGGATAGATAAAGTGACAGTAAAGGCAATAAAAAATGAGGACTTAAGTTGTGTGGGTTTGTTCAAATAAGGAACCAAGACGAGAAAAACCAGGCTTTCTCCATAAGGTAAAATAGCTATTTCCTGTCCGGCTATAAGAATTTCTTTCAGGGGTTTATCAAATATCGGTAGGAAATTGGCAAAATTCATCTGCGGTATCAAGAGAAAAATGGTTATAAGGGTAACTAGGTAAGCAAAGGGTGCCAGGAAAGTACTACAACGAGCAATGGTTTCGATCCCTTTGATGACTGCGTAGGCTGCAAGGAACGGCCCTATTATAGCCAGGACAAGCAAAGGTGTTTCAGGGTAAAAGGTAGTGATAAAATAGTCTGTAAAGCTACGGGTGACTAAGGTAGAAATGTGAAAAAAATACCAGATATAGCAGAGGGAAATTAATTTGCCTAGCCAGCTACCGAATACGGCTGTGTTAATCTCAAATAAGGATTGTCCAGGGTATCTTGAGGTCAGTTTAATGAATAAGAGGACTAGCAGTAAACCTTCAGCATAGCCGATAATTATGGACATCCAGACCCCATGGCCTGCTCCTAAGGTTGTGGAGGACACAATGCTTGAACCAGAAAGAAATCCGAATAACATTATAGCTAGTTGTCTGCTAGATATTTTTCCTTTTTGGGTTAAATTCATTTCTTCAAAGACCTCATCGGTTTTATACTCATCCCAGTCTCTTCTAAATGGGTATGGACTTCTATCTCCAGAGGGATTTCCGGAAATTCCTCCTCCCACTTAGTAGCATGATCACACCAATATTTGGGGTATCTTTGCCAGATTTTTTCCCCGAAACCAAAAATATCGCAATTTACCTCTCTAGATTTCTTTAAAGCTATGTTGATTTCTTGTGTAATTTCCTCTATTAAGTAATTTTTCAGATCTTCAATTTTGTCAGGAGTGGACAGATCGCAGGGACAAGTTTGTTCACCAAGGCGAATACGCGGGTGAATCTTTACATGAAATTGTGCTTGGTCGTTTTTTATTTCCGGCTTAAGATCGGTGCGTGAATTGATTATTTCCAGGCTCACCTTACCGTCAGGTTTTGGACAATCAGGATTAGGACACTTAACAACTGAGATACCAGCCTTGATTTTATCTATGAGCCACAGTAATCCTCTTGTCTCCTTTTCATTGAGTATGCTACATAGCATATCTTCTTTGAAAATAGCAGCACCTGTTAAGCGAACGCTTTTATCTTCTGAATTAAATTCTAGATATGAGGCCAAGGGAGCAGTAGATTCCGTCATTAACCGTTGGCCGAATTCCAATAAATTAATTCCGACTGCTAAAGATGCGTTCGCACTCTTTTTAATCATATGTTCAAAACTGTCCCCAGGTGTTTTAGTTAGTTCCGTTTTGGCGTCTAAGACATCTTTGGCCTTATCTTTACAGATCAAAACAAAACTGGTCCTGCGAAACTCCACATCCCTGGTCAATAAATCTAGATACTGGGCTAAGCCTGTTTTGGCTATTTCCTCACTGAAAATAATTACTTGGAGATGCTGGAAGTAAGGACGCCGGTCAATCATATGGCTGACCTTGCGAATAGCTTCAAAGACAGTCTGACCGGTAGCTGTCACATTATAGTATGGTTTGGAACCTGAAGAGCCGCTTCCTTGTTCATTATCACTTTGCATTTCGGCAGGTTTGAAAATCTGTAAAGTTAGGTCGATGGTTTCGGGTTCAGAGCCTTGATCAATAGCTATTGCACTAACAAATGCCAACTCATTGAGTTCCCGGCTGTTCCAGCAGGAAGTAGTCAGTAAGGAAAGCATGATTAATCCGATGATGATAATTTTTTTTGCTGGCTGCATAGTGCACTCTCCCTTAACAACTTCCCTTAAATCAACAGTAAAGACCTCTTATAGACGCTGTTTATTTTTACTGGTTAACTCGGCTGGACGTTTGTTCAAGCTTTCCAGAGGTGCCCTTAAGAAAGCATCCCTTATCTCTTGTGGGCGAAGAGGAGCAAGAGGTGAAAGGTAATTTACTCCGAAAGATTTTAATGAGCAGAGATGGGTCAATGTGAATATGAAGACAATCAAGACACCCAAAATACCTAGAAAACCGGCCATAATGGTGTAGAAAAGCCGTAAGATGGTGGCTGCATCAGCAAGAGAAGTAACAACAAAAGATGTAATAGAAGTGAAGGCAACTACAATAAGCAAGGGTGCACTGACTAAACCCGATCTTACTGCCATCTCTCCTATAACTAAGGAGCCAACGATGCTGATAGAAGAGCCAACGGGTCGGGGAAGTCTGATTCCGGCTTCCCGGAAATATTCGTACACTACTCCAATTCCTAAAGCAATCAGTACTGCAGGGAAGGGGATTTTTTCTCGGGCCATGGCCATAGTATAAAGCAGGTTTGTAGGTAGTATCTCCTGATGAAAGGTTGTAATGGCCACATAAAGGCTAGGAGCCATAGTGGTAATAAAAAAAGCCATGTATCTTAGTATTCTAACAATATTTGCATAATAGGGCCGAGAGTAATAATCTTCCGGACTTTGGAAGCTTTCAATAAATAATTTAGGAACGATTAGTACATAAGGGGTGCCATCAACTAAGATAGCTACTCGTCCCTCCAGCAGCTTAGCAGCTACTACATCTGGTTTTTCAGTATTGGAAATAGTGGGAAAAGGAGATTGAGGAGCATCTTCGATTAGTTGTTCGATGTAGCCTGATTCTAAGACGGCATCAATCTCAATCTGGGATAGTCTTTTTCTCACTTCTTCTACTAGTGATTCCTGAGCGATACCCTTCAAGTAAACTATATAGATAGCTGTAGCTGATTGTTTCCCCAAGATTTGATTTTCTAAGATTAGTTTAGGAGTTCTCAGTCTCCTTCTGATTAAGGTGAGATTAACTTGGACTTTTTCTGTAAAACCTTCTTTAGGACCGCGAACCACAACTTCTGTAGCAGGTTCCTCGATATTGCGGCTTTCGTAACTGCGTGTATCAAGGAGAAGAACCTTGGCATGGTTTTCAATAAACAGAGCGGCTGCCCCGTTCAAAAGCCCGTCAAACATTTGATCTTGATCCGTAGCTTGTTGGATTTGAGAGATCGTAAGCAGGTGGTCACTTATGATCTCGGGGGTTATTAGAGATGGTTTTTGCCAGTTCATCAAGGGAACCAGGACATCGTCGTTAATCATTTTTTTGTCAACCATACCCTCGAGAAAGGCTAAGACTGCTTTAGTTGAGCCAATCTTAAATTCGCGGAAAACAAGGTCCTTACTGTCACTGAAACTATCTTTTAGAATCCGTAAATTTGCCTGAATATTGGGGTATAGTGGTAGGGATTTATAGGAACGGTGGGAGAGGACTTTTTTTAAATATTTAAGCATTGAAGCTATCCCTCCAAGAATGTACACACTCGCTTAAAATATATCCTTTACAAACTACTGGAAGATTATGCGATAAGAAAACAGTATCCATCAACAATTCTTATGTTATAATGGGAAAAGCACAAAAGGATAAGGTAGGTAAATCAAAGTCATGCGCAAAATAATAGTTCTTTTAGTGCTTGCCATGTTATTACTAGGGTCGGTACCCGTTTATGCGATGCCCAGTATTAGTGGAAAAAGCGCTGTGTTAATTGATACTGTCAGTGGACAGGTTCTATATGAAAAAGAAAAGGATCAGAAAATGCACCCAGCTAGTACCACTAAGATTTTGACAGCAATTATCGCCATCGAGAGCGGGCGGTTGAAGGATACGGTAACCATTGGCCCTAACCCCTGCAGAATAGGGGGAACCAGAGTATACCTGGAGGAAGGTGAGCGAATCACCTTAGAAGAATTAGTGCAAGCGGCTTTGGTTCATTCAGCTAACGATGCCGCTATGGCTATTGCTGAATTTATTGGCGGAACAGAAGAAAAATTCGTTCAAATAATGAATAATAAGGCTGCAGAAATTGGAGCCCTAAACAGTAATTTCAGTAATTCTCATGGTTTATCGGCAGATGATCATTATTCAACGGCTTATGATTTAGCCTTAATCGGGCGTTATGCTATGAAAAATGAGATATTTCGCCAGTTTGCAGCTAGTAAGGTTCTTGACTGGGAAGGCCAAGCCTGGCAAACCAGACTTATAAATATCAATAAGATGCTCTGGAACTACGATGGGGCCAATGGTGTAAAAACCGGCTATACTACTAAAGCCAAGTACACTATTGTGGCTTCCGCAGAGCGGGATTCTCGTAGCTATATTGCAGTGGTGTTAGGCTGTTCGGCTAATGAACACTGGCAAGACGCCAGTAAGCTTTTAGATTACGGTTTTAAAAATTTTCAACAAGTGAAATTAACTAACCCCAGGGAAGTTGTAGCTACCCTGGAGCTTAATGAGAATGATCAGCTTCAAGTTATGCCTAGACAGGAATTATGCTTATCCTTACCGACAAAAGCAGAGAAAGTTATTGAATCCCGGCTGTTTTTTCAGCCTTTGCAAGATGACATCGCTTTAGGTCAGGTGGTAGGTGAGCAAGTCATTATTATTGACGGGGAGGAAGCCGGTCGGATTGAATTAGTAGCAGCTAATGAAATCAAGCAACCAACCCAGCCTTTCTACTATAAATTGATTTATCTATTGGCCGGACTTTTTGTTTTACAAGTAATCTGGAGAATTTTACGAAATTTCATTAGAAAAAACAAACGGAGAATGAGATACAGTCGCCGATCTTGGAATTATTGAGGAGATCTGAATTATGCAGTTCCAAACTATTGTCAATAGCATCAAAAGGGGAGTAACATCGCCGATCTATTTGCTTTTTGGGGAAGAAGATTACCTACAGGAAAAGGTCATTAGCACTTTGCGTGAGGCCTTATTGACCCCAGATTTGGCAGATTTCAACTATGAAGAACTAGAT
>JAPXME010000031.1:0-12921 GCA_033809185.1 Clostridiaceae bacterium | reverse complement strand
GCCAACCTTGGCTTCACTAACCAATTTTGTTATATCATTGGCTCCGGTTATTTTCTGCTTGTTAAAGCTCAGGATAATGTCGCCCCGTCTTAGTCCGGCCTTTTCCGCCGGGCTCTTTTCTATAATCTGAACAATCTGGGCTCCTTCATCCTTATTCATCTGCAGATATGCTGCCAGTTCTTCAGTCAAATCACTAACATAGACCCCCAGCCAAGGACGAGAAACCTTGCCCTGATTAATCAGCTCTTCCAAGACTTTTTTGACAGTATTAATAGGTACGGCAAAGCCTAACCCTTGACCTTGTGTGCTGACAGCAGTATTAATTCCAATTACTTCTCCGTTAAGGTTAAGTAAAGGACCACCACTATTGCCAGGATTAATCGAAGCATCAGTCTGTAATAAATCCTTGAATGAGTTACCTTCAATGACTAGTGGTCTGCCCTTAGCACTGATAACTCCAACAGTTACTGTGTGATCCAAGCCATAAGGATTTCCGATAGCTACAACCCATTCTCCGGTTTCAAGTCTGTCAGAATCACCTAAGGGTACCACAGGTAAATCGTAACCGGCATCAATCTTTAGGACAGCTAAATCAAGCTCAGCATCTCGGCCAATAACCTTGGCAGTCAGTGGCTCATCATTGCCTTCAAGCTTGACCTTGATCAAACTAGCTCCATCTATAACATGGTTATTGGTTAAGACATATCCGTCGTTTGAAATAATAAAACCTGAGCCTAGCCCCTGGACTTTCCTGCTTGTTTCCGGAAAAGGCTGACCGAAAAACCAAAAGAAATCATTATTGAATGAGGATTTAACCTGTGATTCAGTCTCTATAGATACAACCGCTGGCCCATACCTTTTCACAAGAGTGGTGATAGGATTCTCACCGTTTGAGCCGATAATAGAGGCTGTCGGTACACCGTTAGTCTGTAATTCTTGAGTTACAACGGATTTACCGTTACTTCCGAATTTGTCTCCGACCTTAAAGCCTAAGCCAAAACCGGTAAGTAAAACACAGGCTATCAGAAATGAGGCAATGGCAGTCCTCCTGACCTTTCTCTTATGCGATTTTAAACTAATTAGCTCCTCAGCCGGTTGGACCACTTGCTCCTGTTCAACTATCGGAGTACCATCGTCGTTTTTTGTTGGTGTAAATCCACTGTAGTACCTCATACTGATTTCCTCCTTAACCTAGATTATTTACCCAGGAGAATATCTATATCATACTGAGAGTAAACCTCCTGCTGCCAAGAAGAATATTCTATTTGGATCTTCTCATTCGTAAGATAATCCTTGATATCTTCCTTCTTGTCTTCATAGGTAGGTTCCTGGGCTTCTCTCTTCTCTTCTAATTTAATGATATGATAGCCAAAATCAGTTTTCACTGGGTTGCTTATAGATCCTGGGGTCATAGAAAAGGCTGCATCTTCAAATTCCTGGGCCATAATGCCCCTGGGGAAAAACCCTAGAGCACCGCCAAAATCTTTATTTGCGTCATCGGTGGAATACTCTTTGGCTAACTCGGCAAAATCGGCCCCTTCATCAAGTTTCCCTTTTATCTCCTTAGCAAGCTCCTCGGTTTCAACCAGAATATGGCTGGCCTTAACCTCCTCCTCCGTAGCGAACAAATACTTGTTTTCAGCGAAATAGTCCTGCATTTCTTCTTCAGTTATACTAATTCTTGGTTCAAGTAACTTCTTTATTGTTAAATACAGCCTGATATCATGCTCCATTGACTCTTCTGTAACTCCGCTGGCAGCGACAGCCTGTTCAAAAATTTCCTTGCCACCATAACTCTCATAATAGTGTTCAAATTCCTTTTGAACTTCCGCATCAGAGACATTAATATTAGCCTTTTCGGCCTCCAATAAAACTATTTTCTCATTTACTAATGCATAAGCCGCGTCTACACCATTTTGCTTAACCATAAAATCATATAATTGATTCTTAGTGATTTTTTGTCCGTTCACCGTGGCAACTACCTGATTAAAATTCCCGCCATTACTACTACTACTGACAGCCCAGCCGATACTTACCGCTATTAAGGCACAGGCCAAAACTACTACCAAAATTTTTCCTTGTTTATTCATTTAATCGAAACCCTCCTCATTCTATCTCTATCTTAACATCTTAAAATGTCAGGAAGATGTCAAAATCATAATTTCTATGCTCAGACAAGATTTTACTTATTTAAAATTATCGTAAATACAGAACCTTGAGGTGAACTATTCTGCAAAAATAGGTCTCCTCCCATTGCCCGGGCAATCATCTTACTAAAAGATAAGCCTAAACCAAGACCCCGGACCTGATCTTTTTTCGCAGCCCCACGGAAATAACGTTCAAAGATTAATTCCTGTTCCTCTGGGGGTATTCCTGGCCCGTTGTCCCGGATGTCAATCTTCACATTGTCTTCGGCCACTTCCAGTTTAATCTCTATTTCTCCTTTATCACCTTCTCTCATAGACTGTACAGCATTATTCAGTAGATTATAAATTATTTGCTGCAGGCGCATAGCATCTGTATCCAAATTAACTGCTTGCTCAGGAAAATCAGTTTTGAAAATAACCCTTTTCTCCTCATTTCCCAATTGCCATTGATAGATAATCTCAGCCACTAGCTTGTTCAGGTTGTGATTTTCCTTCTGAACCTTGATGGCACCTGTTGTTAATGAATTATAATCCAGCAAATCCTCGACCATTTTCTGTAGACGTTCTGTCTCTTTACTGCAAATCTCTAAAAACTCCTCAGCTTCCTCTCCTGTAACAACTTTATCCCTTACTGCTTGAAGCAAACCGCTGATTGCTGTAACTGGAGTCTTCAACTCATGAGTTACTCCCGCTAGCATTTCGCTTCGGGTGGTTTCCAATTGGCGTAATTTTTCGGCCATGTCTTGGAAAGACTGCACTAGCTCAAAAAGCTCTAGTTCTCTAGGGTTCTTGTCCAAAGTAAGATTGTAATCACCTGTGACAATCTGTTTGGCGGCTCCTGCTACTTCCTTGATTGGTTTTACCAGATTTCTAGTCAAGGAATAGATAATCAACCAGCCTAATAGAGCTACTCCAACTAACATTATAATCAATAACTGATAATCTTCAGTTCTACGGGGTACTATCTTCGTGGGCTGGAGAACAATAACATAGCCTAATACTTTCTCTCCGTTCATAATGGCCTGATTTACCGTATAATAGGTTAAATCCGGTTGGAGATCAATCTTCTGTACACTATGCTGTTGCCCTTGGGGAATCGATATACCACGTAATATTTGTAAAGGCGGTACCTGTAAGGTCGTATACAGAATATTACCCACATTATCAGTAATTAAAACAGAAACACTGCCCTCTAGTTCCAAGACCCTGATTGTCCTTTGCATCTGCCAGACTAGAGCAGCATCGATCATGATATGTTCTCCTAGTCTACTAGTATTAAGAGCAATATCCTCGGCTAAAACAGATAATGTTTTGAAACGCTGCTGATTGGCATTATACCTGATTATCATTACAGATAGAATACCGATTATAATAATTCCGATGAGCAAGGTCAGCAAATAACGATTGCCCCAATACCTTAGAAGGGGTTGGCGTCGATTATTTTTCATAAACACAGAATTGATACCCCACTCCACGTAAAGTTTTTAACTCACCCTCTGTTGATGGCCAGTTAAGTAGAGATTTCCTCAGCCGCTTAATAGATAGGTCTACTGCACGGTCACTTCCTTCATAATCTAAACCCCAAACATTTTCAATCAACTGCTCTCTGGTAAAAGTCTGATTAGGATGACGAGCTAAAAAAAGTAACAAAGTTAAATCCCGTGGAATCAAGGATAATTCCAGCCCGTTCAGATATACAGCATGGGCTTTGAAATCCAATTTCAGACTACCATAATACTTAACCTCTCCCTCTTCCATAATCTGGTTAGGGCGACGCAAGACGGCTTCTACTCTAGCCACTAATTCTTCACCTACGAAGGGCTTGGTAATATAATCATCAGCCCCTTGTTTTAAACCGTTGATTTTTTGCTGAGTCTGACTTAACGCCGTAAGCATAATCACTGGACAAGAGTTTTTCTCTCTAATGTATTTTAACAGCTCCCAGCCGTCTACACCAGGCAGCATTACATCAAGAAGGACCAAGTGAGGGTTACACTCAACAAATTTTTTTAAAGCCTCATCGCCGGAAAAAGCTTGCTCAACCTGGAAATTAGCCTTCGTCAGGTATGCTTTGATAATCCTAGAAATAGTTATATCATCCTCTACAACTAAAATAGTTTTCATTCCCGTCCCTCCAAAGAACACATATCTTGTCCACCCCGGAATTTGGCCGGTTTTCCAACTATAGAAGAGAATTGCTTTACTTAAAGTCTGGCATTTTATCCCATGACTTGTCAAGCTCTTCTAATTGAACTTTTAATATAATATATCAGATAATTGTGTCTAAAAAACGTCAAAGGCAATCAGAAGGATAATTCTATTGATTGTAAGAATATAGTTTTCTGGTGATGATTTGAAAAAATTATGTTATGATAATGGAAAAATATAGTTGTGTGAGAATTTTATGAGAAAGAGAATTTGAAAGGGAGGTCAATAATGACCAAAAAATTTAAACTATTATGCTTATTAGTTTGCCTACTTTTCGCCGTTACTCAACTAACGGGCTGTATTGAAATCACGAAGCGACAACCTGAATCAATAGAAGATCCAACATCCCCTGAGCAAACAATATCAGTAAAGCCATCGCCTGCGGAGAGAAGTGATGTAGCCTCAGTATCATGGGTAGAATATACAGAAGATCCTGGTGGCTTAATCTTCAGTTATCCTCAAGGCTGGGAAGTGGCAACAAGTGAATCAGCGATCTCAATTGAGAATGCAGAAACTTATGAGCAACTATTGATGTCAACGATGCCATTTGATGAAAACAAGGATCCCTATACTTTAGCTACTGAATTTATCAGTCTAGTAGAAACTAATAATCCCAACCTACATGCCTCTAACTGGCGTACGAATCCACAGACTGCTAATAGTCAAGTTGCTTTTGATCTTTACGACAAAATCGACGGAATAGAATACGACGGTTCGGGAATCGTCATTAAGGATAGCGTGCAAGCCATCTGGTTTTCATATTTTGCTCCAAGCTCAGCTTACTCATCTGACCGCGCTACAGAGCTATTACATGGCTTTATCAGATCCCTGGGAACCGAATCTAGCTCAGGAACACAGGAACCGAATAATACTAATACTTCCAAGCGAAACTCCCGGATTGAGGCTAATGCTAAGGGCTTCCTTTTTATCTTAGAATTCGGACTAGGGGCCCCGTTTACCGCAGAACAGGAACAGATTATCCTAGATGAAGTAATAACTAGTTGGAGTTCGCTAACAGAAGCAGAGTTGAGTGCTTACGATGAGTATCCATTATTGGCAGAATTCGTATTAACATTGGGGCAGGAAGAATTAAATGAATTGCGGGAAACTATGGAAAATATCACTAGAGAGTGGCTCGATGAATCCCCTGATAGCGATAAAGTAGTAAGAATAATACGGGATCAGCTGAATACTCGGGGCAAGGTAGTGATTGCCGGTGATCCACCACTTACAGAGATGTCCCTCACCGCATACAGTGAGATAATCGCATATTCAAGACTGTTGCGGGAAAATCCTCAAGCGCTGCCAGAACAAGTTTCCTCGAATTCTATAAATGATATCAAAAAGCAAGTCCTAGATAGCTGGGAGACCTTCACAAGAGAGGAACAGGAACAAATTGCTACATCTCCAGGTCTATGGTTCTGTCTGAGGACACTGGTGAATAAGGGTTCGGAGAGTGAACAAAATACTATTAGGAATGAGCTTCGCAAGCTTACACCAGAAACTCAAACCGCAACAGGCGGTGGGACAACAAGTAGTGGCACATCAGGCGGTAGTATGTCCGGTAAACCTATGGACAGTTCATCACATGCTGCAATGTTGGGTATACAGCAAATGACTTTCAATAGTTATATGTGGAGCCGTGGCTTTAATTATAGTATAGCCCACGGAAAAATGTGGTGAGTTATCCCAATAATTAACAAATGCAAAACTAAGTGAAGCCCCCTATTTGGGGGCTTTCTTTCATGTTTTAATTATGCTAGCTCAGCATTGTTACTAGTCGACTTTATTATTGTGAATACAACAAGGTCACCAGGCCCCGACAGCAATCTTTGATTGCGTTGACGGGTGGGGTTCTTATTATTCAGCAGCAGTTCTACTTACCAATATTTTGCTTAGCGTCAGTTCTATTTACCAATCTCTTGCTTACTGCTACCAAGGGATAGAGAATCATTACCAAGATCGTACTGGAAATGGCAGCAGGGATAACTACTGTGATAAATAGTACTTCGAAGGGCGCGGGTAGGCCGACAATCAGCAAGGCTGAGCCTAAGAAGACAAGACCACTGACAATAGTGCCGATAAAACCAATCACACCACAAGCGATAAAAGTACCCACAGAGGCTGTACTCATTAGAAAGCGAACGGTTCTCTTGGGTAAAATTTTCTCCAAGGGAACAGCAATGACAAAAGCCAAACCCAAGACAACTATAGAGGTGGCAATTTTATCGATTATATTCGGTAGCTGACCTCCAGGAAAAGTTGTGGTCAAAGCAGCTAATAGCCCTCCGACTAACCCGGCAACAAGGGTAACTTTAAAATTCCGGTACATTAAAACAACTACTATCAGCATAGCCGCAATAGTGTCAGGTTTCATACCGGCTCCGAAGCCAGGCATAATCACGTGCAAAATTGTCCCAATTGCTAATAACAGACCAATTAATGCAAGATCCTTTATTTTTAATTCATTACTTGTTCTTTCTTTGCTCATCTTTTCTTTTCTCCTCTCAATTTACAACATTTAAGCTAAAAATCTCATCTCAAAAAAATAAATTCCAGCCAAACTACACTAAACTATAGGAGCCCAAATAGGTTCCCTCTCTCGTCTCATCTCGTCTCTTCTCCACTACACTCCTCTCTTAGCGGAATTCTCTTACTAAACTATCTAAACTATATAAACTTACCTAACATTATAGCTAATATGAGTAAGAATAACAATAATAAAATCAGAAAATTATCAAATATCCTTTGGTATTAAATAGATTTTGAGTTAAACTAAGATTAACTGTTTAATTCCAAGATTAATTTGATTTAGATTCAATTGATTAACTTGAATCAATTGAATTTAGTAGCATTATGCTAGCGACATTTTCCAAGTTAGGAGGTATCCAATGTATCCCCGAATTAGAAAAAGCCTTGAAGTTTATCAACGCGAGACCTACACAGATCATAGCTCCTTAGAATTAAATAACGCTAGGTCATATCTGGATTGCTCCTTGGGTGTTAACCCTTACGGTTGCTCTCCTAACATACTACACAGCCCGCCTCCCCCTCAGGAGCTGTTTACTTCCTATCCTGCAGCTTCACCAAACTTTATTCGACAAATCATAAATTACTGGCAAGATATTGTCCAGCTTGAACCAGGGAATATCCAGCTAGAGGCCGGTAGCTTTGGAGTAATTGAAAGACTGCATAAGCTATTTCTAGACGAAGACAGTTACGTTCTAGGATACTGTCCTCAATTCTCCGATTACCAACAAGACGTCTTGTTACACGGGGCAAAATATGACTATATATGCTTGGAGGCGGAAGATAATTATAAATTTAATGCTGCCAAGCTTAGGGCTGCCTTAAATGACAAGTATAAGTTACTTTATCTGGACAACCCTAATAATCCTACTGGACAAGTTATCCCTCTGACAGAGATCGAAAGCCTAGTCAGTCGCGCTCAAGACTTAGGTATCGCTGTCTTAGTTGATGAAGCTTACGGAGACTATATGGCTAAAGACAATTCAGCCATTGCCTTAGTCCCTCATTATAAAAATCTCTATGTAGCTAAGTCCTTCACCAAAGGCTTTGGCTTAGCAGGGCTTAGGGTAGGTTATGTAGTCATGTCTGAGGAGTTGCTTGAGACATACGCCCTAGTAGCCCATCCCTTTCCGGTTAATGCATTAGGGCAATACTACGCCAGCTTGGCCCTTCAGAATGTGTTTTTTTTACAGGAGTGCCGCCGGAAGAACTCCATCGCCAAGGAACGCATTAGGCAAGCATGTAGCAAGCTACAAATTCTCTATACCGACCCCTACACCCCCATTTTAACCTTGCTCCATCCTCAAGCAGAAACTGATTTGGAGGCTTTATTCCTCAAGCATAATGTCTTAACCACCTCGGGACGGCATTTTAAAGGATTAGGATCAGCGGCAGTTCGTTTGAGATTACCTGGGGATGAGCTGGATAGACTACTTAATGTTATCAGAGAAATCGAAAATAATTAGGTTAGCGCTAGCTAACATTAGAAAATATCCCTAAAAAGGAAAAGAGGATTTTAGCTACGGCTAAAATCCTCCTTTTTTGCCTAAGATACTACTATATAGCTTTTAGGAGTTGGTGATGAATGGATAGAATCAAGCTAGGTTTTGGCTACGGTCTCCTGGCAGGTGTGTTCAAGACTATTGCCGATTTAATATTAAATTCTTTTTTCCCTTATGACCATAGTTACTATCATCATGCATATGCTGTTATTAGTGGACGGCTGCCTATGTCCTGGGGTGAAAAAATATTTGCCCTTGCAATAGATTTCTGGTGGACTGGCCTTTTAGGAGTGGTTTTCATCTTGCTGTTCAGAACTTTTCCCAGCACCCCTTATCTTGTTCGCGGCCTATTCTTTGGTTCCACACTTTGGTTCCTCTTTCAGACCTTAGGGGTTATTTGGGAATTACCTTCCTTCTATAACTCAGAATTGCCTCCCTTGATTAACGGTTTAATTAGTGATTCCATTTATGGTTTAAGCTTAGGTTATTTGCTGCAACGCCGAGAGCAGCAGCATAAAACCTAGAGAATTCTATTCTTCTATAACCTTCTCAAAGATAATTTGATAGCAATAAGGTGCTGGGGAAAGCCCCAGCTTTACCTTTAGCGCTGTCCTTTATCATAGGGTTGTCCCGAAGCTCTTGGAGCTTGAGATGATTTGGAGAACAACATTAAAGCTATTAGGGTTACGATAAAAGGAAAGGTTTTCAATAGAATGGGCGGTATCCGGGCAAAGCTGGGAATAACCTGAGAGACATTGGCAATCGTACTGGCGATTCCGAAGAATAAGGTTGCTCCCAAGACACCTAAAGGTTTCCATTGCCCAAAGATTAAGGCTGCCAAGGCCATAAATCCTAAACCACCGACTGTACCGTTAAACTCACCTGAATAGGTTACTAGGATAATAGCCCCGCCAAGAGCAGCAAAAGCTCCAGAAATCATGACGGCAATATATCTCATACGATAGACATTTACACCTGCAGAATCTGCGGCATGGGGATGTTCGCCACAAGCCCTCAGGCGTAAGCCAAAAGCTGTCTTATACAGGATAAACCAAGAGAAAATAAGAATTCCCAATACTACCCAGGTGGAAGCATAGCTATTGGAAAACAACAACTTACCTAACACTGGAATCTTAGAGAGAAAGGGAATATTCACTCTGGGCATTCCATGAACAATTAGAATATTGCCACTGCCAGTGATGTTTCTGGCCAAGTAGACAGTCAAAGCCCCGGCAATCATATTAATAGCCGTACCGCTGATAACCTGATTAGCATTCAGGGTAATAGAAGCAACGGCATGAAGTAGGGAAAATATTGCTCCTGCAATGAAAGCCGCCAATAATCCCAACCAAACTGCCAAGTTTGGATAGTTTACTTCAAATCTAGTAATTACTATAGCACTAGTAAATAAACCTACAACCATCAAACCTTCCAGACCAATATTCACAACACCGCTACGTTCACTGAAGAGGCCACCAAGAGCCGTAATGAGTAAGGGTATGGTTAAAGCAATTGCATAGGGAAATATCTGTACTATTAAACTCCACATCCTATCTTGCACCCCCTATCATCTTTTTCAGCTTGTCCCAATACTTTTCAACTAGAATACTGGTGGCAGCAAAATAGATTATAGTTGCAATAATTGTATCTGCTATCTCTGGTGGTATCTTGGTCATGGCGTTCATAAAGCCTTTTCCTGTATGCAGGATTCCAAAAAAGATTGCCGAACCAACGACTCCCAAAGGAGTATTTGCTCCTAAAAGTGAGACAGCAATACCGTCAAATCCTTGGGTTGGCATGACTCCAATCTGCATATTAGAAGCATACCCTACATAATAGGTAGCCCCTGCCAAACCAGATAAGACTCCGGCAATGACCATGGAAAGAATTATTCTTCCGTTAACCTTAATCCCGGCATACTCCGCTGAATGTCGGTTAAAACCAACTGCTTTAAGCTCATAACCTAGGGTAGTTTTGTTCAGGATAAAGGCCACAATGATTGCTGCTGCTAAGGCTACGAATATACCGAGATTAACATAGGAGCCGCCAAAGAGATCTGTTAACCACTGTACTCTAAATGAGGCAGCCTCAGAAATCGTCCGTGATTCAGTCTCCAGATATTGGCCTTTAAAGTATCCTGGAATGACATAATAGACTGTCCAATAGGCAATCCAATTCATCATAATAGTTGAAACAACCTCGTGTACGTTAAATCTGGCTTTAAACCACCCAGGCAGTAAGGCCCATAAGCCTCCACCTACTGCAGAGACCAGAATAATTATTGTTAATAACAAAGGTTTAGGCAATGGTAAGGTTAATCCTATTGCTGTAGCACATAAGCCACCAATCAGCATCTGGCCGGGAGTACCGATATTAAATAACCCGGTATTAAAGGCGAAGGCTACAGATAGACCGGTCAAAATTAAGGGGGTAGCTGTTGCCAAGGAATTACCGATTCTTTCGATATTCATTAAGCCGCCTCTAAAGAGGAAACCATAACCGGTAAAAGGATTATTCTTTGTTACTGCCATCAGTATTGCTCCGGCTACAAGGCCTAGTACAATGGCAATTGCCGAAAGTATAAATACTCTGCTACTTTTCCTAATCATGCTGTGTTCCCCCTCTTTACCCCTGCCATCATTAAGCCGATTTCATTTTCATTAGTATCAGCCCCTTGAACGAGTCCGACAATTTCTCCATTATTGAGAACTGCGATCCTGTCAGAGAGGCGCAATATCTCGTCCAGCTCTAAAGAGATCAACAATACAGCCTTGCCATTATCCCGTTGTTCGATTAGCCTTTTATGGATATACTCAATAGCTCCAACATCTAGTCCTCTGGTAGGTTGAACAGCAATCAATAGTTCAGGATTCTGTTCAATTTCCCTGGCCACTATGGCCTTCTGTTGGTTTCCTCCTGAAAGGGAACGGGCTGAAGTCTCTCCCCCCTGACCGGCTCTGACATCAAACTCTTCTATCAGCTTCATAGCATATTGAGAGATAGCCTCGCGCTGCAGCAAACCGTTCCGGGAAAAGGGTTCTTGGTAATATTTTTTTAAGACAAGATTGTCTTCCAAGCTATATTCCAGTATTAAACCATGCTTCTGCCTGTCCTCCGGGATATGACCCAGACCGGAACCATTTCTTTCTCTGATTGAGATATTGGTTATATCGCTATTATTGAGCAGAATGGTACCGGATTCGGCTTTACGAAGGCCGGTTATAGCTTCGACTAATTCCGTTTGACCATTACCATCAACGCCGGCTACACCAACTATTTCACCAGCCCTTACCTCTAAGGAGAAATCCTTTAGTCCCAGAAAACCACGGTTACTCTTAACATTAAGGTTTTCAATCTTTAGCACAGCTTCTTTCGGCTGGCTCTCTTTTTTATCAATATCAAAAATTACTCTCCGTCCCACCATCATTTCCGCCAGTTCTTCTTCACTGGTCTCGGTCACCTGGACGGTACCAATTACTTTGCCCCGTCTAATTACCGTACAACGATCGGCAATAGCCATAATCTCTCTCAGTTTATGAGTAATAAGAATTATTGATTTGCCTTCATTAATAAGGTTCTTCATGATATTCATCAATTCGGAAATCTCTTGGGGAGTGAGAACAGCTGTCGGCTCATCGAAGATCAGAACCTCAGCGTTACGATACAGCATTTTTAGAATTTCCACCCGTTGCTGCATTCCTACCGAGATATCTTCGATCTTAGCCATAGGGTCTACATTAAGGCCATATTTCGTAGAGACATCCTTAATTTTAGCTGCGGCAGTCTTAAGATCTACGATTGGACCTTTTTTTAGCTCCTGCCCCAAAATAATATTTTCCGTAACCGTAAAGTTATGTACCAACTTAAAATGCTGGTGAACCATGCCGATTCCTAAGTCATTGGCTATATTAGGATTTGTAATTTGCACTTCTTGGCCCCGGATCCTTATTTTCCCCCGTTCAGCTTGATAAAGGCCAAAAAGGATATTCATTAAGGTAGATTTTCCGGCTCCATTTTCCCCCAATAAGGCATGTACTTCGCCTTTTTTTAATTGGAAGTTAATGTCGTCACAAGCTACAACTCCTGGAAATTCCTTGTGGATATTCAGCATTTCTACTTCGTATTCCACAACTAATCATCTCCTTTACTGAACATTGATACGAAATATCAGTAAGTGCAAAAATAAAGGACGGCAATAAAACCGCCCTTATTTTTGCATGAGAGATTTTCGACCTATTCAGGCTCAATCAAACTACCGGCTTCATCAGCAACAACGATCTCACCGGATTTCATCTTCGCAAAAACGTCAGCCGCTTTTTGCTGTACATCTGCTGATAAATTAGGATTCTCATTCGGAATACCAATACCATCGTTCTTAGCATCGAAGGTCAAGGTTTGACCGCCGGGGAATTTACCATCTAGCTCAGCTTTGATCATGTCGTAGGCTGAAACATCAACACTCTTCATAGCTGAGGTTAGAATAATTGATTTTGTGCCTTCATAAATGCCTTCGTTATATTGATCCACGTCTACAC
>JAPXME010000030.1:0-12982 GCA_033809185.1 Clostridiaceae bacterium | reverse complement strand
GGCATAGCTGTGTATAAATATTGAAGAATTGTGGGGTAATTTTGATGAAGTCATTATTAGAAAAGACTAGAACAATCAACAAACTTTTACAAAAGTCAGCCGGTCATCCGGTTGAATTTACCGAAATGGCCAAGGTTCTAAGCGATCTTATCGATTCTAATGTGTATATTGTAGGACGCCGGGGCAAGATTCTCGGCTATGCTTTTATGGATGGTTTTTATTGTCATACCATCGACGAAATAGTTAAAAAGACAGAGAGATTTCCTGAAAGCTATAATGAGGATCTGCTAAGAATTAATAAAACCCAAGCTAACCTAACAAAAGTAGCGGATGAGTGTGTTTTTGGCGTAGCATCGGAAAAGGGATGCGAATTTAGCGGTAAAATTAGTACTGTTGTACCGATTGTAGGTGGTGGAGAAAGACAAGGAACTTTATTGTTAGCCAAATTCTCCGAGCCAGGCTTTGTACCTGGAGATTTAATTCTGGCAGAGTATGGCGCTACAGTTATCGGTATGGAAATTTTGCGGGCTAAGGCTGAACGCATTGAAGAGGAAGCGCGAAAAAAGGCTGCTGTTCAAGTAGCTATTGGAACACTTTCTTATTCAGAATTAGAAGCTATTGAACATATTTTTGCTGAATTAAATGGAACAGAGGGTCTTTTGGTTGCTAGTAAAGTAGCTGACAGAGTAGGAATTACTCGTTCGGTGATAGTTAATGCCTTACGTAAATTTGAAAGTGCCGGGGTAATTGAATCAAAATCCTTAGGTATGAAAGGAACTTATATTCGAATTCTCAATGATAATCTTCTAGATGAACTAGCAAAATTAAGATAAATTTTTGATTGTGCCAAACAGAATATTAATATAATAATTAAAACTCACCATATGGTGGGTTTTTTTATTGATTATTTTAAAGAAAAGATAGAAATTCATGGGAAATTGAAGGGAAAATACAATCAAAGTCGAATAAAGATATTGATAAGTCGAAATACCTACTTATAAGCCCATTTGTGGAGTGAGAAAATGATTAAAACACAATTGATGAATGTTTTGGAAAAAGCTTTAGATGGTAGTAGCCAGAGGCATGTGGCAATTACTAACAATATTGCCAATGCTAATACTCCTGGCTATAAAAGGGTTGAGGTCAGCTTTCAAGAAGCTTTGCAGGAGGCCCTGGAACCCCAGGCAAAGCTGAAACGCACCAAAGAGAAGCATTTACCTCTGCCTGTATCCTTGGAAGACCCAGGCATTATTCAAATGAGAAAAAATTCGATAACTACTATGCGTAATGACGGTAGCAATGTGGATATCGATATGGAGGAAGCGGCTTTGGCTGCCAATACTCTCTATTTTAACAGCATGGCTCAAATGTTATCCGAACAGTTATCTTTATTACGTGCAAGTATCACAGAAGGGAAGCGTTAAGTAGATGAATATTTTTAATTCTTTACGAATAAGTGCTTCTGGTTTAAGTGCAGAGAGGGTTCGCTTAGATACTATATCTGCTAATATTGCCAATGCAGATGCTACACGGACACCAACTGGTGGACCTTATCGGCGCCAGGTTGCCCTCTTAGCTTCATCAGAGAGTGATCAGAATAGTTTTTCCAGTGTTCTTCGCAAAGCACGGAGTGCCAAACCTCAAGTTAATGGGGTTAGGGTTGTTGGTATAGTGGAGGATCCAACTCCAAGTAAGATGGTGTATGAACCTAATCACCCCGATGCTAATGAAGAAGGTTACGTAGAATATCCTAATGTCAACATTATGAAAGAAATGGTTGAAGCTATTACAGCTTCTAGAGCTTATGAGGCTAATGTGACGGCCATGAATAGTACAAAAAGTATGTTTATTAAAGCTTTAGAAATCGGTAAAGGCTAGGAGGATAACGGATGAATATTAATGGGCCGGTAGTGCCGCTTAGTAATCAGTTGAGGATCGGCAATGCCAATACAGCAAAGGTTGAAAATGGCTTTAAAGATATGCTTTTAGACGCCCTAGCTCAAGTTAACAGTGATTTAATAGGTGCTGAAAAGCTAACCCAAGACTTTGCCTTAGGTAAGGATGTAGAATTGCACCAAGTGATGGCCGCTACAGAACAAGCTAATTTGGCCTTACAACTTACCATTCAAATTAGGAACAAAGTAATCGAGGCATACCAAGAATTAATGCGAATGCAGTTATAGTATTTGAGGTGATACGATGGCAATTGGGGAGCAGGTTACAGAGCAAGCTAAAAAGATGTGGTCCGAACTAACAGGCGTGCAAAAAGCTACGCTTGCCGCTGTGTTAGGAATTATGATTGTTGCAATATTTATGCTAGTTTGGTTTGCTAATAGAACTAACTATGAACCGCTCTATACGAATATGGAACCTAAAACTGCTAATGCTTATCTTTCCAAGCTGGAGGAAATGAATGTTGATGTAAAGCTGGCTGATGAAGGACGGACAATTTTGGTTCCGGCAGAGGATAAATATAGACTGCGGATTGATTTGGCTGGGGAAGTTGATGTTCCTGGCTCGGTAGTAGGTTATGAAATCTTTAACAATACTCAGTTCGGGGAGACTGATACTGATAAAAGAGTGAAGTATCTGGTAGCCTTGCAAGGGGAATTAACCAGAACTATTGAGGTTATTAATGAAGTCGAAGCAGCACGTGTGTTAATTGCTGTGCCGCAGACTTCATTATTCGTTAGAGATGAGCAAGAGCCTACTGCCTCTGTTATGTTAAAGCTTAAACCCTATACTGAAATAAAACCGGAACAAGTCAAATCCATCATGTCTCTGGTAAGTCATAGCGTGGAACGCTTGAAGCCAGAGAATGTATCTGTTGTTGATGATATGGGAAATGATCTATCAGCACAGGTTATTGAAGCAGTTTTTTCGCCTTCTTCGGCGTCTTTCACTGCTAACCAACTACAGTTAAAGACTCAATATGAAAATGATTTAGCCCGTTCTGTCCAGAGTATGCTGGAAACCATGAGAGGACCAGGGAAGGCTGTAGTACGGGCTAATGTGGAAATGGATTTTGATCAAATAGAAAGAGTATCCGAGATATTCGGTGATTCTGTGATGATTAGTGAACATGCCATAGAGGAAAGCTCTTCAGGGACAACTAGCTCTGGGGCTAACCCTGCTGATGCCAATATGGGTGGTCCTTCATATGGCACGGTAGGCTCTGATGTTAACCAAGCTAACTACAGTGAGCATACTAGAAATTATGAAGTCAACAAGACTGTGGAAACCCAAATTGTTTCACCTGGTAAAGTGACCAAACTCTCCTTGTCAGTATTAATCGACGGGGAGTTAACTCCTGAAGAGCAGACCCAAATCTCTGACGCTGTCAGTAAGGCTGCAGGTATAGATCTAGCTAGAGGTGATCAGGTCTCGATTGTAGGAATGCCTTTTAATAATGAAGTTCAAGAACAAATGAGGCAACAAATGTTAGAGGCTGAAGCTGCTCTACGTCGAGCTGAATATGTTAGGATGGCTATTATTATCGGGGCAGTACTCTTCTTTACAGGTTTACTCTTCTTCTTATTGAAAAAATTCCGTTCTTCTATTCAAGAATCGGCTGTAATGCCTTTGGCAGCTCAATATGCTGCTGCAGGCGGAGAGAGTGGCCTTAGTGTTGATATACCGCCCTTAGAACCAGAATATACTGATAGTCAAAAAACTAAGATTCAGATTGAAAAATTAGCTACTACCAACCCAGAAGAAGTAGCCAAGGTCATCAAAACCTGGTTGGTGGAAGAGTAGGAGTGTAGTTTGTGAACAGAGGCAAAATGAGTGGACGAACTAAAGCAGCAATGATGCTGATAAGCTTGGGCCCGGATATATCTGCCCAGCTAATGAAACATTTTACTGAAGAAGAGGTTGAGCAACTTACTCTGGAAATTGCTAATGTCAGAACCATCAAAGGTGAGCAATTAGAAGAGGTAATGGAGGAGTTTAGCAGTCTGTACATGGCTCAGCATTATATTGCTCAAGGTGGTATAGATTACGCTAAAGAGGTTCTGGAGAAGGCTTTAGGGCAAGAGGCAGCCATAAATATTATCACCAGGCTTTCCTCTAACCTACAGATTAGACCCTTTGATTTTGTGAGAAAAACTGAACCAAGTCAGGTTTTAAACTTTATCCAAGGAGAACATCCTCAAACTATTGCTCTAATTCTGTCCTACTTAGATCCTCAGCAATCTGCTGCTATTATTTCTGCTTTGCCAGAAGAACGGCAGGCAGATGTTGCTCGTCGAATAGCTATTATGGATCGCACCTCGCCGGAGATTATCCGGGAGATTGAGAATGTCCTGGAAAAGAAAATCTCTACTATGGGAACCCAGGATTACACTATTGCCGGTGGCATTAAATCCATTGTAAATATTCTCAATAAGGTCGACCGTCAAACAGAGAAAACGATTATGGAGACCTTGGAAGTACAGGATCCTGAACTTTCTGAAGAAATTAAGAAACTTATGTTTGTTTTCGAAGATATTATCAAAATGGACGACCGCAGTATTCAGTTGGTATTGCGTGAAGTGGATAGTAAGGATCTCTCTGTTGCTCTGAAAGGTTCTAGTGAAGAAGTTAGTGACAAAATTAAGAAGAATATGTCCAGACGTGCAGCACAAATGCTGGAAGAAGAGATTTCTTTCCTTGGACCTGTACGGCTTAGAGATGTTGAGGATGCCCAGCAGCGGATTGTTAATATTATTCGCCGCTTAGAGGAATCCGGTGAAATTATTATCTCACGCGGTGGAGGTGATGAGTTAATTGTCTAAGATTATCAAAGCCCGTTTCATCATAGAAGATAATGAATATGACCTAGAATTGAAAGGTAATTCCAATAATACTGGCCTGAATAATCATTCTTTGACTTTACAAGCTGACAGTTACGAGGAACCGATTACGCCGGAAACTGCTAAGATGATTTATAACGAAACTAAAGACATGATTGAGGAATTAATGGAGGATGCTCAGGAACAGGCGGACAAGCTGATCCTTCAAGCTAAAGCCGATGCTCAGGCGGTGTTGGAAAAAGCCCAAGCGTCCGCGGAGGAACTTAAAGAAACAGCCCGACAAGAAGGTTATGACCAAGGGTATAGGGAAGGCTTCGAACGTTCTTCCCAAGAGGCTAATGCTTTAACTCAACAGTTCCACGAATTTCTGGGAAAAATTATTCAGGATAAAGAAGCTGTGCAAAAGAAATATGAAAAAGATATTGTAGAGCTGGTATTAATGCTTACAGAAAAACTAGTTGGCACTGTAGTCCAATTGAGACCAGAAATTATGCAACAGATAATAGAAAAAATCCTGGTCGAAGCCAGTGAAAATGAAAAAGTTACAGTTAAGGTTAACCCTCTTCATTTACCTTATCTTATAGGGACAGAAGAACAAGCCGGACAAAGTCAGAATAGCAAAATTCAGTTCATAGAAGATCCTGCTTTACAACCGGGAGATTGTATTATTCAGACTGATAATGGGTTTATTGAGGCTAAAATCGACGACCAACTAGCTATATTGAGAGAGACAATTTTGGATGTGACTGGTCATGCTGGAGATTAGTAAGATCAGAGACACCATTAGTCAAACAAAAACCTTTAAATATAAAGGGAACATTAGTGAAATTATCGGCCTAGTAATTGGTTCCGTCGGACCTAAAGCCAGTGTAGGCGAGGTAGTTCATATTGAGGGGCTGGAAGGGAGTATTCCTGCCGAGGTCGTTGGTTTCAAGGATAAAAAAACAATGTTAATGCCCTTAGGAAATATGAGGGGGATAGCCCCCGGGCATATTGTCACTGCAACGGGACATCCCTTAAATATAGGTGTTGGACCTCAGTTAATCGGTAGGGTTCTGGATGGTTTGGGTCGCCCCCTTGATGAGCAACCAGCTCCAGCTTGGGAAAAGGAATATCCCTTAGAAAGCTTGGCTCCCCATCCTTTAAAGAGAAAAAGAATCCGCGACCCTCTCCCTTTAGGTGTAAAAGCGATTGATGGCTTATTAACCTGTGGAGAAGGACAACGCTTAGGCATTTTTGCCGGCAGTGGTGTAGGTAAAAGTACTCTTTTAGGCATGATTGCTCGTAAATCAAGAGCAGATGTCAATGTGATAGTTTTAGTTGGTGAAAGGGGCAGAGAAGTTCGGGAGTTTATCGAAAATGATCTGGGACCTGATGGTCTCAAAAAGTCTGTGGTAGTTGTAGCTTCTTCTGATCAACCGGCTCTGGTCCGGATAAAAGGTGCTTACCTTGGTACCAGTATTGCCGAATATTTTAGGGATCAGGGAGCTAAAGTTGTCTTAATGATGGACTCCGTAACAAGATTTGCCATGGCTCAAAGAGAAATTGGCTTGGCAATCGGTGAACCCCCAGCAACTAAAGGATATACACCGTCTGTATTTGCTGCATTACCTAAGTTGTTAGAGCGCAGCGGGACATCCAATAAAGGCAGTATTACTGGTTTATATACTGTTTTAGTAGACGGGGATGATGTGAATGAGCCGATTTCTGATGCTGTAAGAGGAATATTAGATGGACATATAGTCCTTTCCCGGAGGTTAGCTTCTCTGGGCCATTATCCGGCTATTGATGTCTTACCTAGTGTGAGTAGAGTAATGCCTAATGTAATATCGGCGGAACACCAGAAAGCAGCTATTAAATTTAAGGAATTGTTGGCTGTCTACCAGGAGGCTAAGGATTTAATTGATGTAGGTGCCTATCAAATAGGTAGCAACCCTAAAATCGACTTAGCGATTAAACATATGGATGAGATGAATAGCTTTTTGCGTCAGGGTGTTGATGATTCGTGGGAATATGAAAAAACCTTAAGTCTGTTAGAGGATATTCACCAAAAAATAAGCTCTGAAGAGGAAAGCTAAGACTATTTCAATAATCGAGGTATGCAATGTTTAAATTTCGTCTGGCTAGTATTAAAAAGCTGAAAGAATATATAGAAAAACAATGTAAAGATGAATTCGCCCGCTGTCTTACCAATCTCTATCTAGCTCAGGAACAACAACGAAGGACTGAGGAAAACATCAAATTCATGGAAGAAGAAATTAGTGGTATGCAGCAGGGGGTACTCAATCTACCTAATCTCATTATTAGCCAAGATTATTTAAGTTTTTTGCATGAGGAATTAGTTCGACAAAAACAAGTGGTAGCCGAGAAAAAAGAGGAATTAGAAATAGCCAGGTCGAAATTGATGGAAGCAATGAAAAACCGCAAGATTATGGATAAACTGGAAGAGAAACAGTACCAGCAATATATTTACGAGCAAGACAAAAAAGAACAAGCCCTGTTAGATGATTTTGCAGGCCGGAGGTAGGAATTATGGCCAAGAGAATAATACTAATTATAGTTATCGTACTGGTAGTTATTATGGTCCCCTTATTCTGGGCGGCCAGAACAACAGGCTTCAATGTTCAGGCCTTACTTAGTAAATTGCCGATAACCAGTATGTTTATTGAGGCTCCTCCTGAGGCAGAACCTGTAATTGTTCCTATTTCTCCATTGGAGACTGAAAATAAAGAATTGCAGGGACAAATAAGGGAACTCCAGGAACAAATAGGAGCTTTAGAAAATGAAAATAACCAATTAAAATCCGAAAACGAGGAGATTAAGCGGGAGATAACGGATTTAAGGGCTGAGATATTAACGGCAGCGAACCTAAAGGCTAATGTCCAGTACACCACAGAGCTATATAAAGACATGAAACCCGCTGATATAGTTAAGATTTTAGATAACATGGATGACGAGAAGGCATTGTTGATTTTGACAGAATTAGAACCTAATCAAGCCAGCAAAATCTTAGCTTTAATGGATCCTCAAAGAGCCGCTTTACTAACAAAATTACTATTAGAATGAATAAAGTTTTAGTTATCCACTCTTAGAGAGGATAGCTAGAAGATAAATCATAAAAATTTTTGAAAGGAGGTGAAGATATTGAATGTACCGCTGCAAGTGGCTACTACACTGGAAGTGCAGACAGCGGAGAAACTGACAACTAAAAAACGACCCGGGTCTGATGCTAAGGATTTTCTGAATATCATGGCTGCAATGCTGACAACTAATCAAACGACAGAAGAAAATTCTGCTCAGCATCCGCCTCTTGCCATGCAAGATGGTGCAATTACAGGGATGATAGTCTCTGAAGGTATTTGCTCAGTACAACAAAAGGTCAATCAAGAATTTGCTATCTTTGGAGAAGAGGTTCTAGCAAGTCAGTTGCTAGCAGAGGAAACTGCTGACATCCTGGGAGAACAGCTACTTAGTCTAGAAAACCAGGAGGACGGAGATTCCATAAGGGCTGATGACTTATTAAGTGAGGGCATGAGTGCTCAGGGGCTTGTAGACCAGCAGCTACAGAACACCTTAAAGGGTGATGTGGCATCAAAGGAGTTTGCCGACGGTGCTTTGTCTGCAGCTGAGAACAAAGGCAAAAAAGAGCAATTAGCAACTGAAACGGCGACTGACGTTAGTGAGACGGCTGCTTCATTAGTTCAGCCAAGGACTGGTTGGTCAAACAGCTTTGAAGGGGAGCCGCTTACAGGTTCCGAACAGGTAAATTTTGCTTCAAAAGACGGAAAACCTAGCCTAACAGCTATAAAGACTTCATTGGGTAGTGAATCTGCTTTCGCCGCCACTGACCTTGCCCAGGAAATTGGTTCTGAAACCGCCGATTCGGTAAAATCAGGCCACCATGAAGAGGGTCAAGCTTTTGCTGAGGTCTTATCCCAAGTTCCTGGTAGGGTTGAGCTGGCTGATGAGCTTAGTATAGGCTCACAACAAGAGTTCTTGGTAGCTCAGGAGGAATTACCTGTAGAACTGCCCCGAATTATTGAATCTCAGCTTAGAGATGCCAAAGGGCAGGAGATTAAACGGGAGTTTATGATTCAGCTAGAACCTAAGGATTTAGGCAAACTATTGGTCAAACTGACGGAGCAAGATGGTGTAATTTCCGTGAAAATCATCACTGAACAATTGAGAACTAAAGAATTAGTAGAGTCAGGTCTCCTCGGATTACGCCAATCCTTAGCGGAACAGGGTATCAAGTATGGACAACTAGATGTAGAAGCGAATTCTCAGTATCTGTTGCAACAAGAACAACAGCAACAGCATCATCAGCAGCAACAGCAACAACAGCAAAGATTTTCTGAGACTTGGCAGGCTATCTTTTCCGAGGAATTATGGTCGGATGACTGGCACTCCAGAGAGGAAAGCAGTAGACCACTAGGGAACTATAGACTGCATGGTAGTTCAGCCATTGACTATGTAGTTTAAGAAAGGAGGAGATACCATAATGTCGGTAACCGGAGTGAATAGTGCTAATGGAACAAATGCTACCGATGCCTTTAAGAAAACCTTAGGCAAGGATGATTTCCTGAAGCTCTTGATTACCCAACTGCAGTACCAAGATCCTACCAATCCAATGGATGACCGTGAGTTCATCGCTCAAATGGCTCAATTCTCTAGTCTAGAGCAGATGCAGAATCTTAATTATTCATTCCAAAACTTTAGTGATTCATTCCAGAATTTTAATCACACCTTTATAGAAGGCTTCCAGTCTTTAACTTACCAACTTTATATGAATGGGCTTTATGACGGACTGAATCTCTTAGGCAAAGAAGTTACATACTTCGATGAAAATGAGGAAGAAGTTGCAGGAATTGTTGAGGCCCTAAGACAAAAAGATGGATTGTATTATGCCGTGGTAGACGGCGTGGAGGTTCAACTGGAAGATATAACTCAAATTAAGAAGTAGGTGTTCAAAGTGGTTGATAAAACATTCTTTATGCCCCAACCAATCAAACCAATAACTAAACCGCATAATGCACCTGCGTCAACCCCTACTAAAGAAACGGTACCTTTTAATCAAGTCTTGCAGCAGGAATTACAACAAAGCAGGGAACTAAAATTCTCACGTCATGCTCAAGCCAGATTAGAGAACCGGCAAATTACCTTAAGTAAGGAGCAAATGTCGCGGCTCAATGAAGCAGTGCACAAGGCTCAAGCCAAAGGCTCCAGAGAATCATTAATTATGGTAGATGATTTAGTATTTGTGGTCAGTATAAAAAACAAAACTGTAATTACTGCTGTTGACGGAGAGAGCAGAAAGGATAATGTTTTTACAAACATCGATAGTGCGGTTATTAATTAATCTCAAGCTTAGCTAAAAGCGTACTAGACAAGCACTCTCAACAATAGGGCCGGACCTCTTGGAGGAAGCCCTAAAGACCAAGGAACGACAGACTTTGGTTAAGTTTCTGAAAATTTAAGGAGGTCATTTATTATGATGCGTTCGCTGTTTGCCGGTGTGTCCGGTCTGAAGAACCACCAGACTAGAATGGACGTAATCGGTAACAATATTTCCAATGTTAACACTGTAGGTTTTAAGAAAAGCCGGGTTACTTTTCAGGATATGTTGAACCAAACCCTGCGGGGTGCTTCGGCAGCTACAGCTAACCGGGCAGGTACTAACCCAATGCAGGTAGGATTGGGCATGAGCCTAGCTTCAATTGACGTAATCCATACAGGGGGAAGTCCTCAGTCTACCGGGAAGAATACAGATCTTTCTATTGAAGGTGACGGCTATTTCTTATTGGGTGATGGGAACAATATTTTCTATACTCGTGCCGGTAACTTTGATTTTGATGTCAATAACACCTTTTACCACACCTCTACTGGCATGATTGTTAAAGGTTATTTGGCTGATGCTACAGGTAATATCAGTGCTGATAGTCCCTTATCTGATATAAATTTGGCTGCCCAAGCTTCTTCAGAACCTAAAGCTAGTACAGTAGTAAACTATGGAAAGAACCTGGATTCCCGATCTGTAGCTGTAACAGGTCCTACCGTGATCAATGGTTACACCCACTCTAATGGTATTGATTCAATAATTGACCTTAAAGGGGTTATAACTGATGTTTCAATTGCCGGCCTAACAGAAGGTACTGATTATAAGGTTGATTACAGCAGTGGGAAAATTATAATCTCTGAAAATGTGGCTGATGGAAATTATGACATTACCTATACTAAAGCCCATTATCAGGCCCCGATCTCCGTCTTTGATTCCAAAGGTGAAACTCATTTAGCTACAGCTATCTTCACTAAGATTGCTGATAATGTCTGGGAAGTTGATACAGTACTAGATGGCATGATGTTAAGTGATGGTAAAGGTATTTTAACATTTAGCCCTTCTGACGGTAGACTGGCGAATTCAACTGTTACAAACTTTACAGCTACCATTCCCGGGGCTGACGCCTTAAATATAGCCTTGAATTTTGACAATATTACAGAGTATGCCGGTGACTTCACTATTTATGCTTCAGGACAAGACGGCTATGAATCCGGCGATCTAACTGGGATTACCGTTGATACCACCGGTACTATTACCGGTAGCTTCTCTAACGGACAAAGCCGTAAATTGGCTCAAATTGCTCTGGCTACCTTTGCTAATCCATCAGGACTAATGAAGGTAGGAAATAATATGTTCCAGCCTTCCAACAACTCAGGTATAGCTGATATAGGACTGCCTGGTGTATCTAGTAGAGGTATCATCAAGCCAGAGACTTTAGAAATGTCAAATGTGGACCTCTCAGAGGAATTTGTTGACATGATTATTACCCAAAGGGGTTTCCAGGCCAACTCTCGTGTTATCACAACTTCAGACCAAATCCTAGAGGAACTCGTTAACTTGAGACGGTAAGATATTTTTTTCCCCCGCCTCTAGTTAATGGGGCGGGGGGGATTTAATCCTTTGCCTACACTTATGGGGAAGAAGGTGTGCAAGATGTTAATTTTGCATAGGTTAAACGACAGTCAGATTGTTGTTAATCTAGATTTACTCGAGACTGTGGAAGTTACCCCCGACACTTTGATAACCTTTAATTCCGGCAGGAAGATAGTTGTCAAGGAAAGTATCGAAGAGGTAATTCAACAAGCCTTAGACTATAAAGCTAGGATATTGCTGAAGATGAATTCTCTTGAAGAAGATTAAAAATATTCAAGCGAAAGAAAGGGTTTGAAAGATGGATATAGCAACGATTGCTGGCTCGCTACTAGGCATTATCTTAATAGTCATCTCAATTCTATTAGAAGGTAGCTTACTTACTTTCTGGAGTGCTTCTTCTGTGATGATTGTTGTGGGTGGTATTATTGCTTCTACTCTAATAAACTACCCGTTAACTGATGTAATCGGAGTTATTAAAGTTATTAAAATTGCCTTCACGGAGAAAACGGAAAGACCGTTGGAGCTTATTGAAAAATTAGTTCTAATGGCCCAGAAAGCCAGAAGAGAAGGACTATTAGCCCTAGACAATGAGATCGAGAATATCGATGATGATTTTCTCCAGAAAGGAATTCAACTAGTAGTAGACGGCACCGATCCTGAACTGGTTCGTAATATTTTGGAAACTGAGATTGAGATGATGGAGGAAAGACACTCTGTTGGAGCTAACATTATGGAATCCATGGGTGCCAGTGCCCCTGCCTACGGAATGTTGGGTACTGTAATCGGCTTAATTCTAATGTTGAAAAATATTGATGATCCTAACTCCTTAGGTCCCGGTATGTCAGTAGCCTTAATCACTACATTTTATGGTTCCTTACTAGCTAATCTGATTTTTACTCCCTTATCCGGTAAATTGAAGCTAAGAAGCCGGGAAGAAGCTCTTAACAAAGAGATTATAGTAGAGGGTATTCTTTCTATCCAGGCTGGGGAGAACCCCTTAATCGTAGCTGAAAAGATGAAGGCTTTCTTAAGTTCTAAAGATAAAGCACTTTTGGATCAACGGAAAGAAGAGGGAATAGCTAATGAGACGTAAGCGTAGAGGTAGCGGAGAAAATCATACAGATCACTCAAAGGATTGGTTAACTACCTATAGTGACTTGATGACGCTTTTGTTTACTTTCTTTGTGCTACTCTATTCCTTTTCAGTACTAGATCAGCAAAAATTTGATCAGATGATAAAATCCTTTCAAGGTTCCTT
>JAPXME010000029.1:0-13058 GCA_033809185.1 Clostridiaceae bacterium | reverse complement strand
TTATTAGAAGCTGTGCTCCTTAGAAAGGAGGTGATCCAGCCGCACCTTCCGATACGGCTACCTTGTTACGACTTCACCCCAATCATCAACCCCACCTTCGACGGCTTGTTCCTTACGGTTACTGCACCGGCTTCGGGTGTTGTTAACTCTCGTGGTGTGACGGGCGGTGTGTACAAGGCCCGGGAACGTATTCACCGCAGTATGCTGACCTGCGATTACTAGCGATTCCTACTTCATGTAGGCGAGTTGCAGCCTACAATCCGAACTGAGACCTGCTTTTTGGGATTGGCTCCACCTCACGGCTTCGCTACCCTCTGTACAGGCCATTGTAGCACGTGTGTAGCCCAGGTCATAAGGGGCATGATGATTTGACGTCATCCCCACCTTCCTCCGGTTTGTCACCGGCAGTCTCCTTAGAGTGCCCAGCTCTACCTGATGGCAACTAAGAATAAGGGTTGCGCTCGTTGCGGGACTTAACCCAACATCTCACGACACGAGCTGACGACAACCATGCACCACCTGTCTCTCTGTCCACCCGAAGGCGGAAAGCCCAGTCTCTTGGGTTGTCAGAGGATGTCAAGACCTGGTAAGGTTCTTCGCGTTGCGTCGAATTAAACCACATGCTCCACCGCTTGTGCGGGCCCCCGTCAATTCCTTTGAGTTTTAGCCTTGCGGCCGTAGTCCCCAGGCGGGGTACTTATTGTGTTAACTCCGGCACAGAAGGGGTCGAGACCTCCTACACCTAGTACCCATCGTTTACGGCGTGGACTACCAGGGTATCTAATCCTGTTTGCTACCCACGCTTTCGCGCCTCAGCGTCAGTTACAGTCCAGACAGCCGCCTTCGCCACTGGTGTTCCTCCTAATATCTACGCATTTCACCGCTACACTAGGAATTCCACTGTCCTCTCCTGCACTCAAGCCACCCAGTTTCAACTGCAAGCTCTGGGTTGAGCCCAGAGGTTTCACAGCTGACTTAAATGGCCGCCTACACGCCCTTTACGCCCAATAATTCCGGACAACGCTTGCCACCTACGTATTACCGCGGCTGCTGGCACGTAGTTAGCCGTGGCTTCCTCCTATGGTACCGTCATTTTTTTCTTCCCATAAGACAGGGCTTTACAACCCGAAGGCCTTCTTCACCCACGCGGCGTTGCTCCGTCAGACTTTCGTCCATTGCGGAAGATTCCCCACTGCTGCCTCCCGTAGGAGTCTGGGCCGTGTCTCAGTCCCAGTGTGGCCGTTCACCCTCTCAGGCCGGCTACTGATCATCGCCTTGGTAGGCCTTTACCCTACCAACTAGCTAATCAGCCGCGGACTCATCTATGACCGGATTGCTCCTTTCCTTATCAGGACATGCGACCCGATAAGTGTATCTGGTATTAGCACCGTTTTCACAGTGTTATTCCTGTGTCATAGGCAGATTATCCACGTGTTACTCACCCGTCCGCCACTAACCGTCAGCTCTAAGTAAACTTAAAGCTTGGGTCCGTTCGACTTGCATGTGTTAAGCACGCCGCCAGCGTTCGTCCTGAGCCAGGATCAAACTCTCCGTTAAATTTATCTCTAGGAACTTGCGTCCCTTCGATATCTTCTTCAGATAATTTGATTAGCTCAAATTATTTTCTTACTCAATTGTTTGTCGCCTCTTTCGCGACGCTTTGAATTGAACAAGACGCTCGCATTTCTCAACTGTTCAGTTTTCAAGGACCTGATTGGCCGTGTTCTTCGGCCACCCCGCCTCAAGGCAGGAACTTCATCTTAACATGTTTACCGCCTTACCGTCAATCTGTAATTTCTGGTAATATCGGTTTGTGATATAAAACCTTTTTGTTTTGGTTTTTTCGCCTTCGTTCATTCTCAGATGCCCGCGGCGACATTTGATATAATACCACACCCTTTCGGGCGTTGTCAACAAGGTTTTTATAAGTTTCTGATCTTTTTTTCTGAATCAGTATAACCTTTACATACTTCTCATAAAAGCTCTGACCCTTTCAGATGACTTTTCTTTCGCAATACTTCACTAATTACTTCATTAATATTGCATAGGCCAACTTCATAGGTGTGGTTCTATCGGTTATTTATTGTCCGGGGGAAATACGGCTTTATTCTGGACCGTCGATTATTCTTTGGGTAAGACTAGAGTCAAGACGAATATAAGTATCAGGTACTTCGCCTACTATAACCGATTCAGCAATCGGTATGCGGCTACTTACGAGAGCATTTTCCGTCATGGTAGGGATTATTATCTTCACACTTGTATCAACATTCATATAGAGTATATGACGGACCTGATTTATTCCTGCCTGCTGGAACTCATCGCTAAATCTTACGTTAACTGTGCCGTAAGGAACAATCCTTACTTTAATCTTCGGTCCAGAGTTGGCAAAAATTCTGCTGCCAAAGGCTTGACCTAAAGGAACTAATATAACCTGTTCCTCCATATTGATTAGAGAACTTTTGATTTCCAGGTTGGCTTGGGAAATTATACGACTTATGCGCACTGAGTTGGCCTGCATCATTGTAATCCGTTGCTGTGAATCCTTATGGATAATTATCAAATCACTGTAATTTACATTAGCTAATACTTTTTCATACATCGCCTTATTAATAGCATCATTAGCTATATGATGTGCTCTAGTCCCAGCAATGGATATGATTGCAGGACCAATGTTTTTGTCAATAATACTAAAGATTGCTAGAAGGGAGACAATTATTGCGACAACTAGAAATAGCCTTTTATGAAAACGAGGAAATCTCAGACGCAAGCGAGGAAGCCGGGGAAATCCTCGATAAATCTTACGTCTACGATAACGAGGGTAACGTGGGCTGCGCCAGCGCGCCATGATCTCCACCTCCCATTTTAGAAAAAAGACTGATTTTCAAGATTTGTTCACCAGTAACTCATTTTACACCCTTAAATGAGCTAGTATTATCACTAATTTGCCTAGACTATATTATTATGTAGCTAGCCTAAAAATGTGTCTTTACTTTGATATTTTAAGACTGAACTTAATAATCAGCCTGAATACTTCTAAGACCTATACTGATAAGCTTTCCGTAGTTTAAGGTGTTTTGTAGATTATGGTATAATCATTCACAATAAGCGAACTAGAAAGGAGGAATTCACAATGTCTCCGCAAAATCCTCAACCTAAACTAAATACAAAACTAAATATTCCTAGATTAATATCCTTCTTGATTATATTAATACTCTTGATTGCTGTCGGTGCCGTCGTTGGTTTAGTGGCCGGCTCCATAGCAACTCTTCCTGATTACGATCTTAATAACATTACCGGAGCCCTTTCCAGTACAGTTTTCGACATGAATGGTGAGTCTGTAGCCAGTCTGCGAACATCTAAGGATCGTATAGCTTTAGACCCCGAGGAGATACCCAAGGTTATGAAGGATGCTATTGTCGCCGTCGAAGACCAGCGTTTTTATCGACACCACGGAATTGATTTTATCCGCTTAGGTGGCGCAGTCATCGCTAATATCACAAGAGGCTATGGTGCCGAAGGCGGTAGCACAATTACACAACAATTAGTAAAGCAAGCTATCTTGGAAAACCCGGAAAAAACCATGAAACGAAAAATCCAAGAAGCCATCATTGCTATTCAAGTCGAATTTAAGTATGACAAAGAAGAAATCCTCGCCTTATATCTGAATAACATTTATTACGGACATAGTGCTTGGAGCTTACAAACCGCTTCTCAAATTTACTTCGGAAAGGATGCCCAAGATATTACTTTAGCTGAGGCGGCCCTCCTGGCAGGAGTAGTCAATCTACCAGGCAAGTATTCGCCTTATCTTAACATGGATAATGCCAAACATCGTCAAGCCCTTGTTCTAGATAGAATGGTTGAAATGGGCTATATTACCGAGAATCAGGCCGCTGAGGCCAAAAAGGAAGCTATTAATCTCGTTGGTTTAGAATCTAGAAGCTATAAATATCAGTCCTTTTTAGATTATGTGGTAGACGAAGCTTTAGCTGCTTTAGATTTAGACGAATCAGAAGTTTCCCAGGTCTATACTGCCGGTTACCAAATCTACACTACTATGGATAGCAAGACCCAAGAATTTGCTGAAAAAATTTATGCCGATGAGAAAAACTTCCCCGCTGGTAAGGAAGGAAAAATCATTCAGTCAGCTCTGGTTATTCTCGACCCTCATAATGGCGAAATCAGGACTTTAATTGGCGGACGCAATGTACAAGGAGAAAGATTATTCAACCGTGCCGTTAATGCCTATCGACAACCAGGTTCAGCCTTTAAACCCATTGCCGTCTTCGCACCGGCTTTGGAAAAAGGCTATAGCCCGGCTACTGTTCTAGACGATTATCCAGAAGAATATAGTACTCCTTTTGGCCCTAAGACTTTCGTGAACTATGATGGAAAATACCGTGGTCTCGTCAGTATGCGTACCTCCCTGCAGTATTCTATTAATACTACTGCCGTAAAAATGCTGCAGAAGATTGGTGTCTCCGAAGGTATCAACTTCTCTAAAAATCTTGGCATTACATCACTAGTAGAAAGTGGTTCCAGTAATGACCTAGGACTATCCTTAGCATTAGGAGGCCTCACTACTGGTGTTTCCCCATTAGAATTAACTGCTGCTTATGGAGTTTTTGCTAACCAAGGTGTCTATGTAAAACCCCATGCTATCAAAAAAATTGAGGATAAAGACGGAAATATACTTTTTGAACATCAACCTGAGGAAAGAACAGTTATGTCAGCTCAATCAGCATACTTAATGAACGATATGCTACAAACTGTTGTCCAGTCAGGTACAGGAACCAGGGCCAGACTGGATCGTCCTGTAGCCGGAAAAACTGGGACAACCTCCTTTGATGTTGATGCTTGGTTTGTGGGCTATACTCCTGACTTAGTAGGTACAATCTGGTTAGGTTACGATCAAAAAGAAACCATGCGAAATGTGTACGGTGGTTCCTCCGGGGCCCCAATCTGGTCAAAGGTTATGAAAGTGGCCCACGAAGGTATCCCTGTTACTTCCTTCCCTATGCCTTCCGGAATCGTATCGGTAGAAGTTGATTATAAATCGGGTTTATTGCCTTCAGAGCTTACTCCCCCTGAATATCTTGTGACTGAAAAGTTTAACAGCAATGCTGTACCCCAAGAGATATCTAATGTCTGGACCGAGCATTTCGTCTGTGCCGAAACTGGAGAATTACTAACAAACAGTTGTCCAAGCTCCATCAGCAAAGTGTTTTTAACCAGACCAGTACCCTGGACTGGTAATATTGCTCCAGAAGATGCCGCCTTAGAACTGCCGACTATCTACTGCACCATTCATGGAGGCTCGGATTCTTTCCCATATAGCGGCTTACGCTTGCAGGGTTCTACAATCACAGATACCAACGATAAACTGACGGGGTTCAAGCTATCTTGGTATAATCCTGACCCGGATACTACTACGGCCTATAAAATCTACCGGGCCACCCAATCCAATATTCCCCTCACTGAAGAAACTAAGGTCGTAGAGCTTAGTGCAGTAATTACAAGCTGGGAAGACACCCAAATAGAAGCGAATCAAACCTACTATTACCGCATTGTTGCTGTAACTGCCGAGGAACCCTTAATTTCTAATGAAATAGTCGTGAACAAGCCAGTCCCTGGCGGTGAGACCCTTAAGCAACCAATTTTACAGGGCCAAGTACTAACAGATAATGAAACGCCTTCCGTAGAACTCAAATGGTCGCCGGCCTCCGAAAATCAGCCAGTTGCTTATTATATCTTCCGCTCAGAAAATGCTGATTTTGAACCTTCCAGCGATAATCAAATAGCCGTTGAACAAGTCATCACAGGCACTAGCTGGATTGACCGGACGGTTGAAAAGCACAAAACTTATTACTACAAGATTATCGGCTTTGATATGCGCACCAATCAACAAAGCCCACTCTCCAATCAGTTGAAGATCCAAGTAAGATAAGAAAAAGCGCTATCGTCTGGTCAATCGACCCAGTGATAGCGCCATTTTTTACTTTTTCGTACTTATTTTTGTTCAGCAATGAATTTGCCTAGTTTCTTATCAACATTACGAATATGGTCATTCAACCAACCTACGACAAATCTATTAGTCTGAATTACTAGATTTAAAGCTACTCCATTTTTCTCGTAGTCTTCTTTAAGCTCCTCAAACTTTTTGATAAAAGCTTCATGCATTTGCTTATGTTGAGGATATTCAGGATAGTCATACTGCTGCATGAGCTTCTCCTCAGCCCCGAAATGCTCAACTACGTAATTTCCCAGGAAATTAAGGACATCTCCAACTGCTTCCTTACCTTTTCCTTTATTACAGGCATCTAATAAAGTACTAATCCTACGGAAAATCTCCTGGTGCTGTGTGTCTATTAGTTGTTCTCCTACTGCTAATTCTTCTGTCCATTGAATGGCCATGTTAATTCACCTCTTTTTTCTCTTTATTTTTTGAATTCAACCACAGTAACACCAATGCCCCCCTCATGATACCCACCAATTCTAGCCGATTTAATGAAGCGATGTTTTTGCACTAATTCTTGAATACCTTTACGTAAGGCTCCGGTTCCTTTGCCGTGAATTAAATAAGCTTGGGGCAATCCAGCTAAAAATGCGTCGTCTAGATATTTCTCTGTTTCATAAATAGCTTCATCTACGGTTAATCCACGCAAATCCAGCTCATTACTGATGTTCTTGGCTTTACTGGCTACTAATTCGCCAGCACTAGACTTATTTCCTTTTTTTTCGCTATTTTCTTCTGATATTAAACTAATTTCATTAGCTTTTACCGTCAGCTTCATAATCCCTGCTTGGACTAAGATATCTCCATTAGCCTGGACAGATAAGACCTGGGCTTTTTTATTTAAGCGTTTTATTAGAACTAGTTCTCCAGGCTCTAAAGCCTCAATATCCACACTTGGTGCCTTATCGTCAACTTTACTTAACTCTTCGTAAAGCTGGCCTTCCTTATCCCGTAGTTTATTACGTAAATCGTATAATTCCTGAAGATGTTGGTTTTTAGAGCGCTTGGCTGCTTCCTTGATCTCCTTGAGAATAGCCTCGCTTTCTCTTCTAGCTTGGGCGATGATCTCCAAAGCCTCAGCCTGGGCTTTTTCTTTGACTCTCCGAGCTTGGTTAGCAACCTCCCGATCACGTCTTTCCACTTGTTTCAATCTGTCTTGGGCCAGCCTCTTCAATCGTTCAGCTTCCTCCCGATCTTTCTCGGAAAGGAGCTGATTAGTCTCTAGATTCTCAATGAGATCTGCCACCCTCAGTTCCTCTTGGGATAGATAGTTACGGGCCCGCTCTACTAGCTGGTCCGATAAGCCCAAGCGCCGGGAAATCTCAAAGGCATTACTTTTCCCAGGAATACCGATGAGTAAACGATAGGTAGGACGCAAGGTTTCCACATCAAACTCCACGCTTGCATTCTCCACCCGCGGACTATTATAAGCGAAGCTTTTCAATTCGCTGTAATGGGTAGTAGCGATAGTTCTAGCTCCTACATTAATCAGATGTTCCAGAATAGCCATAGCTAAAGCCGCTCCCTCAGTAGGGTCAGTTCCTGCCCCCAGTTCGTCTAGCAGGATCAAGGAGTTATTATCAACTTCCTTTAGAATGTTAATAATGTTAGTCATATGGGAGGAAAAAGTACTCAAGGACTGTTCAATGCTTTGCTCATCTCCGATATCGGCAAAAACCTTACGAAAGACAGCCAATTCTGTGCCTTCTTCAGCCGGTACATGGAGACCTGCCTGAGCCATTACTGTAAAAAGGCCTACAGTCTTCAAGGTTACCGTTTTACCACCTGTATTGGGTCCGGTAATCACTAAAGTATCAAAGTCTTTTCCTAAGTTAATCGTAATAGGCACCACTTTCCCCTGAATCAAGGGATGTCTGCCCTGAATGATCTGCAAATAACCGTTTTCATTAATCTTCGGACTGCCACAATCCAGATCACTGCTTAATTTAGCTTTAGCAAAGATAAGGTCTAGTTGAGCTAAAGCCTCTAATGTAATCGAAAGCTCCTGACTTACCTTCTGTACTTCTACGCTTAATTCCCGCAGGATTTTGGCCACTTCGGCTTTCTCTAGTCGTTCATAACGCAAGGTTTCATTATTTAATTCCACCACAGCCATTGGTTCAATAAATAGGGTTGCCCCACTGCCCGACTGGTCGTGGATCAAGCCAGGTATCTGACCACGATATTCCTGCTTCACAGGTATCACAAAGCGATCATTCCTAATAGTAATAATCGGGTCTTGCAGATATTTCTGCATCTCTGTGGAACGGACCATTTGCTCCAGCTTGGCCCTGGCTCTTCCTTGCAAGTTGCGGAGCTGTTTTCGCAGACGGGCCAATTCCTCTGAAGCATTATCGCTAACCTCTCCCTCAGGAGTAATGGTTTTCTTGATTTTCTGTTCCAGTTGAGGATGATGGGTCAACTGGACTGCATACTCATTCAAGAGAGGGTATTTCTGATCTGCATCACTAAAAAAAGATTTTATCCTTTTAGTAGCCACTATAGTATCATAGATGCCCAAAAATTCTTGGGGCTCGATGACCCCACCTATCTCGGCCTTACGCAAGGAAAGCCTGATATCCTTGACGCCCCCCAAAGTAAAATTAGGAAAAAGGCGTTGAATGTCTTTAGCTTCGCTAGTTTCTCCCTGCATTGTTTCAATCTCTGCCAACTCAAAAACAGGCCTTAAAGCCTGTGCCAGCTCCTGCCCCGGCAGAAAAGTACAGCGCTCAGTCAGCAACTGAAGTATTTTGGGATACTCTAATTTTTGTAAAGTTTTATTATCCATTAATTTCTCACCCTGTTAGTTCCAGTTCATTACTGCGGCCTTCTTAAGAATTAGCACTCCTGTAGAAAAGGTTAATCATTAGCCAGTACACCACGATAATAGTGTCCCGTCGTATAACCTGTCGGTGAGAGCTTAGCCAATTCTTCCTTTACCCGAGGAGAAACTTGATATCTTTGACCTTCTTCTTGATATCTTGCTATCTCCTGCCGGTACATAGTCACTACCTTTCTCACCCAGTAAGCCTCTTCCCGTCGGCCGTCTATCCGAAAAATACTAATCTTACTATCCATTAAATCTGGTAGTCTGTCAAGCAAACTCAAGGTTTTAGAATTAAAAATATGCATCCGACAATTCTCATCACATTCCAACGGGAAAACCATATTCAAGCGATCCCGCAAACCAAAGCCTCGCTCCTTACATGGCATGGGGCAACCCTTCTTTTGATTACCCTTTCCTAAGACGTTGCCTACAGTACATTGTTCCGTAATCATTAAGAGCAGTTGTCCATGAATCAAGCACTCTGTCTCTAACTCTCCACTTAGGTTAAGAGCTTTCAACTGAGCGAAGGTTAATTCCGGTGAAAGAGCTACCCGTCTAACACCTAAATCCTGCAATTGTTCGAGGGCAAAATCGTTAAAGATATTTAAGCTATAGTCACCGTAGATTCTTGGTACTCCTTTTTCTCGGCACAGTTGGAGGGCACCTAGATTGCCAGCTAATACAGCTGTTATACCCGTTTCTAAGCCCTGCTCCAGCAGGCTTTCCATCTCACTAGCCTGCTCTTCGTGGAAAAGTCGTGGCATTATCCATACTGCTTCAACGCCTTTTTCTCCACAAGATTGCAAGACTTCAGGCCACTGTTGACTAGTAATTCCCTGCCGACCACGGTAGTTTTCGCCGCCAAAGTAGATAATATCGGCACCGGCATTAAGGGCCGCATGCAAAGAGGCTAGATCCCCTACTTCAACGGCTAAGCGGATATCCCGTCTAGGAGCAGGCTTTTCCTTTGCTTCATTTTGCGACCGTTCTTTTTGTAATTGCCCTTTTTGTAATCGCTCTTTCAAGAAAAGTTCGGCTTTTTGCTGATACTCCTCTCTAGTCAGAACCCTTTTTTCATAAGGTCTTAAACGTAATTCTAGCAATTTATCAACCATTTCCCGACGTAGAGCATTTAACTCACTGACAGGTACCATAACTTCTCCGGCAATGTCTGTTTCCAACTGGTCTAAATAGAAAATTGTATTACCTAAGCGGTCCAACTGCTTGGCTACGGTGTCCCTGGTTAAGGGATGCTTCAAAGCAACTTCGGCCACAAAGCTTCCCTTAACTTCTACTGTACGCCCCACTTCATCTGTAGCTGTGATAGTAACGACCTCATTAAGTCTGACTCTGACCTTTAGCTGTAGAGGATATTTTTTTATTCCACCTGGGGTTTGATAACTCTGTTGGGCCAGCGCCAATAAGGCTGCATCACTGGTTTTGAACACACGGTCCCCAGCTCTAGGGAATCCTTCCTCTAGCTTAAATGTAACTTTTCCTTCTAGAGCTTCTTCTACCCGTTGCCCATTCTGTATTAGCTCCCTAATTTCCCCAGCTGCCCGGCCACCTTTAGTAATCCAGATCTCATAGCCATCATTAAGGCGTAAAGGTTCTTGGAGAGAAATTGTCATTTTTCTGGTCTTAGGGTTAAAGGCAGTTACTCGGCCAATCATTAAGCCTCGGTTATTAGGCCTCTGATAACTCATAAACTCAGGGCCAGGCTTTTCTAGAAAATAACCGGTTGTAAAATCCCGATTAAAGATTTGAGCCAATTCCTTCTGGGAACTGTCTGTAACAGCAAATTCCTCTTCTCTACCCTCTTTTTTCAGTTCATAATAATGCTCCAAGGCCTGCCGATAGTTACGGATAACTGTGGCTACATACTCAGGACGTTTCATCCTTCCTTCCACTTTCAAAGAGCTAATACCGGCCTTAATTAACAAAGGCAAATTCTCAATCATCTTCAGGTCTCGTGGGGAAAGAAGATGGCCCATCTGAATTTCTTCCTTGTTATTTTTGACCAAGCTATAGTTCATCCGGCAAGGTTGAGCACAACGTCCTCTGTTACCGCTTCTGCCACCGATCATACTAGACATCAGGCATTGTCCGGAATAACAAACACATAAAGCACCATGGACAAAGGTTTCCAGTTCCATCTTAGTCTGTCTGACCAATCGAGTAATGTTATCTAAAGATACTTCTCTAGCTAAGACTACTCGTTTTAAGCCTAATTCTTCAACTAAGCGAATTCCCCCGGAGTTCATAATTGTCATCTGAGTACTTGCATGGAGCTCTAGCTCGGGTAATAAGCTGCGGATAATCTTAATCGCTCCTAAATCCTGAACGATTATTGCATCCACTTGGGCTTTTTGAACTTCATAGAGATAGTCTACCAACTGCGGCAATTCCTGATTATCAATTAAGGTATTTATGGCCACATGAACTTTAACCCCATAAAGATGTGCATATTTTACAGCTTCTGCCAGTTCGCTATCCGTGAAATTCTGGGCGTAATGACGGGCGCTAAAAAGCCTACCACCAAGATAGACAGCATCGGCTCCGTTTTGCACGGCTGCCTTTAAGGCCTCCAAGCTGCCCACCGGAGCAAGTAATTCTATTTTTTCATCCTTTCCCATCACACTACCTCCTATGATAAATGGGATGTGCCCGAATAGTAGGCAAAAAACGCGGGACATTTCCCGCGTGTAAGGGTTATCATTATTGTTTTTTCCATTAGATTACATCATTATCACTATTACGGCTTACTCTATACAGCCCAGAGCAAGTTTTAATGATCACTCCTCTAAGTTCTAGCTGATCAAGCATTAGATTCATACCTAAGGAATCACTAGACATATGTCCAGCAATAATCACGTTAACGTGGTTTTTTTCTGCTTCCTTACGATGTTCTTCACCGATATGCATTCCAATTACTGTGCCTACCCCTGCAGCAGCCAATTTGGCGTAGGATTCCTTGGAACCACTAGTTCCACCAGTCATATCTACCATGATTTTTCCTGCTCGATTTTGCTTTTTGCCGACAACTATTTTTGGTCCTGTTCCCATTTTAGCAGCATGCTTATATTCGGGAATTTCCAGAAGTAGATTTATAATATCGGCTAATGTACCAGGTTTTTTCTTCTTCATAAGATTAGCCAGAAAAGTATTAACCATATTATCAGCCGGGGTATGTACACACATAAAGGAAAAACCTAACAGTTTAGCTGCATCAACGGCTCTATTGTGGTTTGCCGGCATTAGGCCTCTCTGTACTTCATTTATCCGTGAGCCCATAATTCCTTCGGCCACATTAATAGGTACTCCCATCTCAGCCAGCATATCTTCCTGCATATGCATTACTTGATACAAGCCAGCCAAAGCCCTTCCTTCCGGATGATGGGAAATGATTAAGTCGATTTTTTCTCCCCGATTCCGTAAAGCATCGGCTAATAGTATCTCGGAAACTTCCATATCTATACCGGCTAGGACGGTCTGCACCTCAGTTTGGGGATCACCGACTAAAATTCTAGTATCACCATAAGGGTTATCCAATCTATCTTGATCGAAATATGATTTTTCATCAGCCTTCATACTAAGATAGTCTTCACGTACTCTGGCTAATACTTGAGAAATTTCCCGCTTACTCCGGGGATCATTATCTTTACCAAACTCAATAACAAGTTGATAGATCTCTTTTAATTTCAAACTACTAACCTCCTATGCTTGACGATTCACTTTGCCTTTTTTTTGCTTATCGTCTAGCAAGCTAATCAGTTCATCATAATCACGTTGTAATTTGAGATAATCATCAGCAATATTAACTGCAGCAAGGACAGCGATGTTTTTTGGTGATAGTGTTGGATCCTTCAGAGCTATTTGCTTCATCTGTAAATCCACATATTGAGCCACCTCTTCAATATGTCGCACTTCTTCCTTGCCTCTAATGATATATTCATCATTAAGTATTTGTACTTTTACTCTACTTATTCTTTCCTTGGTACTCATTTGGGATCACTCCCCTGTCAGATAGTTCTATTGGATCTTTTTCCACATTATATGACATATATCCTGCTAATTAAATAATTTTCCGGGGAACGACACAGGAACCAGGCAGAACGATAGAAGACACAGAGGGATAGTTCTGTCTCTTATACACATCTGACGCTGCCGACGATGCCGGTCAGGTGTAGATCTCGGTGGTCGCCGTATCATTAA
>JAPXME010000028.1:796-13433 GCA_033809185.1 Clostridiaceae bacterium | reverse complement strand
AAAATCTACGGCGGCAAAATTCCTTACATCAGTAAGGGGAGCTTAATTGATATCACTGTTTTGGGAGTACTCTGCTTTTTGAAAACCCAAAGTAACTTGACACTATCTTGCTAATCCAATGCGTTGACTGGATTAAATCTATATGATATTATTAACAAAATTTAATAGTATTACCTCATCCCAAGAGGTGAGGTAGAGGTTGCGAGGAGCGGTAACGCTTTAACCAAGAGTAAACTGGGGAGTTTGGCAACTGAGAACCAGTAGAAAGGGGTCTTCGCCGAAGTGTAGTAATCCGGCCAAGGTTACTATGCTGGGTCTGCATCGAAGAGGTGCAGAACTGTCACTATGTAGAACCCGCTACATAGTGTTGAGCTATCAACCAGTAAGGGATTGAGGTCTTAATCTGTATGTAAAATCATACGGCTTGAGGAAACCTCAAGTCGTATTTTTTATATCTCGGATAATTGAGCGTCATAATTTTTAAGGAGGTACTTAGTAAATATGAAAATGCATGGTTCAATGGCGATAAACCAAAAAGGGCACCTGACAATTGGGGCTTGTGACACAGTAGAACTGGTGAAGGAATTCGGAAGCCCTTTATATGTGATGGATGAACAGCATATCAGAGATATTTGCCGTGACTATTATCAATCTTTTGTAGCCAAGTATCCTAATACGGAAGTTATTTATGCCAGTAAGGCATTTATGAATCTTGCGATGGCCAGGATTATCAAGCAGGAAGGCTTGGGCTTGGATATTGTCTCTGGTGGCGAGTTATATACTGTTCTTAAAGCCGGGTTTCCTGCGGAACGCTTGTATTTTCACGGTAATAACAAGTCACCGGAGGAGTTGGAGTTAGCCGTCAAAAGCCGTGTCGGGCGTTTTGTGGTTGATAACATCTGGGAGCTCGAAAATTTGAACAAAATTGCCGGTCAGTCTGGAGTGAAGGCTCAGATTTTGCTGAGGGTACAGCCTGGTATTGATGCTCATACCCACGAATATATCCGGACGGGACAAATCGATTCTAAATTCGGTATGGCTATTGCCACCGGTCAAGCCATGGAAATCGTCAAACTGGCTCTGACCTGTGAGAATATTGATGTAAAGGGAATCCATTGTCATATTGGCTCTCAAATCTTTGAGATTGATTCCTTCCGTCATGCGGCTGAAGTGATGATGAGCTTTATGAACGATGTTAGGGTGGAAACAGGTACTATCTTGAGTGAATTAAACTTAGGTGGCGGTTTTGGTATTTATTATAGTAAGGGTGATGCTCCGGCACCTATCGGACAGTTTGCCGATACGATTATGAAAACAGTTAGTGAGCAGGCTACTCGTTTTAACCTGCCGCGGCCTAAGATTATTGTTGAACCAGGTCGCTCAATAGTGGGAACTGCTGGAACTACTTTGTATACAGTAGGTTCAATCAAGAATATCCCCGGGGTTCGTACTTATGTTGCCGTTGACGGTGGGATGAGTGATAATCCCCGACCTGCTCTTTATCAGGCTAAGTATGAAGCCATGCTGGCTAATAAGGGGAACAGTCCGGCTGAAGAACTAGTATCAATTACAGGAAAATGCTGCGAGTCCGGAGATATGTTAATATGGGATATTAAACTGCCGAAGGTTGAGAGCGGTGATATTCTGGCTGTTTCTGGTACTGGAGCCTATAACTATTCCATGTCCAGTAACTATAACCGTTTGCCTCGTCCGGCAGTGGTTTTGGTGAGGGATGGGCAGGCTGATATAATTGTGGCTCGTGAAACTTACCATGATTTAATCAGAAATGATGTAATTCCGGAAAGATTATTACTGGAAGAGGGTAAAGAAAAAGGAGATTATCAGGCCAAGGCTAATTAAGTAATTTGCAAGGCCAAGCTAATAGATGTTTAATTACTCCTTGTAGATAAGGTCATAGTCGATAGGGCTATGACTTTTTTCTTACGGTAGAATTTTAGGCATTTCTAGGCGAGGAATTGGTAATCCGGGTTTTCGTTAGTCTTCATTATGGCTATATCTTTCCTGATTATGTTATAATTAATAATATTGTCGGGAAGGCAGGAGCTTTGATGGGGCCGGAAAACGGTTTGATAATTGAACTGAGAAAAGCTTTGAGAACAGTTAACTCAGGGAATCTACTTCTTGTGGGCGGTTCAGTAAGAGATCTTCTGTTGGGTTTGCCCCTTGGGGATTATGATTTTCTCTGGGATGGAGATTTAGATGCTTTAAGAGAAATTCTTTCTGAAAAGTTATCATATAGCTCGGTCAGGGTAAATTCAAAGCTGCTTACTGTGTCTTATGACACTCCTTGGGGTAGACTTGATATTAGCCGGGCCAGGCATGAGGAATATCCTAGCCCAGGTGTGTTGCCACAGATTAGTACGGTTAGTTGGCGGGAGGATTTATCGCGGAGAGATTTTACTATCAATGCTCTGGCTTTACCGTTAACTCTCGATGGTTGGGGAGAGCTAGTAGATAATTTTGCTGGCCTTAGAGACTTACAGCAAAAATGTCTTCGTATATTACATCCTCTTAGTTTTCGAGATGATCCTACCAGGATTTTACGAGGTATTAGGTTGAAGAACCGCTTGGGACTAAGTTGGGAGCAGGAGACGAGGAGAATCCTAGAGCAGTCTTGGTCTTATTTGTCCCTGGTTTCACCGGCTAGACGTTTTAAGGAATGGCAACTGATCTGTCGTGAGGAATCACCGGCAGATATTTTGGTAGAAATCCTCAACTTAGGTGGTTGGGAGTTCTTTTTTGCCGGTTTGCCTTATAAGCCTGAAATTGTACAGAACTTGGCTAGTAATCTGGCTCTTGAAACGACCATCGGTACAACTAATCTGGCTCATGAGATAGCAGTTGACGAAAGCATGATTTTTCACAAATGGTTTTTTTACTTGTTATTACTCTTAGAGTTATCTCCTGGTTCAACAGTAGAATTAGCTGAATATTGGGGTCTTCCTCCCAAAGTACAGGAACAGCTATTACTGGCATTAAGCCTTGCTGCAAAGGCCAAGGGAGGACAAGACCTTCTGGACAGAGTATTTATTCGCCAGTTACAGCAACTCACCCTAGAAGCTTTGTATTTTGTCTTTCAAAGCAGTAGAGAGAAAAGTCAGCTATCTTGGAAGGAGTTTCAGCAGAAAGTAAAGGATACCAAGCCGCCCATTAAGGGGAGGGATCTCCTTCAACTAAATTTTCCGCCGGGCAAGGAAATGGGAGATATACTGCAGCAGTTAGAGGAAGGCTACTGGCAGGGTAAATATTCAACCAAGGCGGAAGGATTATCTTTAGCACGTAAATTGTATAGGAGGACAGATAATGTTTAACTTTAATATAGAAAGTCTAATCATCAGTATACCGGCCGTTTTACTAGCTCTGTCCTTTCATGAGTTTGCCCATGGTTATGTGGCCTATCGATTGGGCGATCCAACACCAAAAATACAGGGCAGACTAACATTGAATCCTTTAGCTCATTTGGATCTATTAGGTACACTAATGATGTTCATTGCCAGATTCGGCTGGGCTAAACCAGTGCAGGTTAACCCTTTAAATTTTAAGGGGGATCGGATGCGGGGGATGATGTTGGTTTCTCTCGCCGGTCCATTGTCTAATATCTTGATTGCGTTCATTGGGTTGTTGTTGTACAATCTTCTTGGCGTTTACGCTTATGATTTTATCATCAGACATTACCGGATAGAGCTTTTTTTGATAACTCTGATTTACCTTAATGTCTACTTGAGTATCTTTAATTTAATACCCTTACCACCTTTGGATGGGTCAAAAATTCTTTTGGGGATATTGCCTAGAAGGTATTACAATTCATATTTTAATCTTGAAAGGTATGCCCCGATTATCCTTATACTCCTTATATTAACTGGCATTACCTCGCGGGTTTTAGCACCTATCGCCGCATTGTTAATTGGACTATTGGATAAGCTGGCCTATCTTATTGTGACAATCTTTTAGGAGGTCTATTTATGATAAAAGGAATAATCTTTAGTGGAATGCGCCCAACAGGAAGACTGCATATTGGTCATTTGAGTGTCTTAGAGAATTGGGTCAAGCTCCAAGATGAATATAAGTGTTTTTTTGGTATTGTAGATTGGCACGCTTTGACTACGGCCTTTGAGGATACCTCTGAGCTTCAGGACAATGTTCGTAGGATGCTCTTAGATTGGCTCAGTGTGGGACTTGATCCTGAGAAAAGCTCTATCTTTGTCCAATCCCACATCAAGCAGCATGGTGAGCTACACTTACTTTTGTCTATGATTACTCCCTTGTCCTGGTTGGAACGGGTCCCAACATTTAAGGACCAGGTTCAACAGCTTGGCGAGCAGGGTAAGGATATTTCAACATACGGTTTCTTAGGCTATCCGCTGTTAATGGCGGCCGATATTCTTATCTATAGAGCTGATACTGTGCCGGTAGGTGAAGACCAGATTCCTCATTTGGAGTTTGCCCGGGAAATAGCCCGACGTTTTAATCGCATCTATAATGTGGAGTTATTCCCAGAGCCTAAGGCTAAGATTGCTAAAATTGCTATGCTTCCCGGAGTTGACGGCAGGAAGATGAGTAAAAGCTACAATAATGATATTCATTTAGCTTCTACTCCTGAAGAAATTTGGGAAAAGGTGCAGATGATGGTGACCGACCCCCAGAGAATTAGAAAGACGGACCTGGGGAATCCCGATGTCTGTATGGTTCATACCTATCATAAATTTTATAACCCCTCTGAAGTTGAGGAAATTAGGACTTCCTGCCAGAGTGGTAAGATTGGTTGTGTACAGTGTAAGAAGAACCTTGCTAAGGTTTTGGATGATATGTTGGCCCCTATCCGTCAACGTCGTGAGGAATACAGCGCTAAGCCTGAGCTACTCCGTGAAGTACTGGAAGATGGAGCCCAAAAGGCTAGACAAGCCAGTGAGGAAACGATGGAATTAGTGCGGAAGGCGATGAATATCTAAGTGGGTGAAAAATATGCCCTATGAAGTAAAAATTCCGGTTTATGAAGGACCGATGGACTTGCTGCTGCAGCTTATTGACGATAATGAGGTTGATATCTATGATATTCCGATAGCCTTAATTACCCAACAGTATCTAGATTATTTGAATCTGGCTGAGGAAATGGATTTAGAATTGACCAGCGAGTTCGTTTTGATGGCTTGTACCCTCTTATCAATCAAAGCAAAAATGCTGTTGCCAAAGCCTCCTAAGATTGAGGAGGAAGAGGACGAGATTGATCCACGCCAAGAATTAGTTGACAAATTATTGGAGTATAAGCTATTCAAAGAAAAGGCTGAGGTCTTCAAAAGCATGGAAACTAAACAGGCGATGGTTTTTACCAGAGAGGTCGATGAAGTAAAGCTACTCCAAGAGTTTCCTCCGGATAATCCTTTAGGAACAATTACCTTACAAGATTTGCTGCAAGCCTATAATCAAGTTATGGTTAGGTTAGCCAAGCGCAATGAAGTAATATCAATTTCCCGAACGGAGATTACTGTGAAGGATAGAATAAGCCAGATTTTCTCCCAGCTACGGGAGAAGCCTGATGGTTTGTCTTTTAATACTTTATTGTCCGAATCTGTAACTAAAGGAGAGGTAATTATTACTTTCCTGGCTTTATTGGAAATGTGCCGGATGGGCACTATTATCTTGCGTCAAGCCAAATTATTCGGCGATATTGAAATATACTGTCATCCTATGCTAGAACAGCAAGAAGGGGGACAAGGCCATGTCCACTCTATTTCCTGACGAAGCAAAAAGTATTATTGAAGCTCTATTGTTTGTAACTAGTGAGCCTTTAACGGTGAAAACAATAGCTGAGATTGTGGAGAGATCTGAAAAAGAAGTACGGGCCTTATTAGGGGAAATCAAGGCTGACTGTGAGAGAGATAACCGGGGTTTTTGTTTAGTGGAATTAGCCGGAGGTTATTCCTTTGCTACTCGGACTGAGCACTCACCTTATGTAGAAAAACTAGTAAAGCCTAGGTTGAATACCTTGTCCCAGGCTGCTTTAGAGACTTTAGCCATTATAGCTTATCGTCAGCCGATTACTAGGAGTGAAATTGACGAGATCCGCGGGGTTAAAAGTGATAGTGTGATGGCAACCTTAATTGAACGTGGCTTAATTGAGGAAAAAGGCCGGAAAGAAGTACCGGGAAAGCCAATGCTTTTTGGCACTACAGCAGATTTCCTTAAATATTTCGGTTTGAAATCTCTTGAGGATTTACCGGAACTAGTAACAGAAGAAGCTGCTGCCAGCCTAGAGATTACAGAGAAGGATTGGCAGAAAAATAACGAGGAGTCTAAAGAAGAAGGGTTTGTTTAAGGCTTTAAAACTTTGAAAGCCAGGGAATCCGGATGAAAGTTAATAAATGAAATTTGCTAAAGGGTAACTGGTCCATTTATTTTGTAGGGGCCAGTTTTTGTTTGCGCTAGAAAAAACCATAATTGGTTATAATGACAAAATAGGAGGTGAGGATGATCGGTAAATGGTGGTTAATAGCTGGCCTGTTGATCTTGATAGGAATTATCTTTTTACCCCTCAGACTTGCGGTTAGATTGCAGAGGTTACCGAATCATCTCGAACTAACCCTTCGCTTTTATATTTGGTTTATTCCTTTGAAGATTAAATTTGTGAATCCTATGACTAATTTAATTCAAATGATGTCTACGAATAAATTTTGGCAGGAAAAAGCTCCTGATGAACTTAGTTTCAAGGATGTTAACTGGCGTCGATTATTAGCTCGAATAAAGCTTTTTTATAATCATCTGCTACCGATATATAGTAAAATCAATAAATTTTATCATCGAATATCCCAGCCGATTAAGATAAAGCAGTTAGCTTTATATACAGAGATTGGTTTAGGTGATGCGGCTGTTACGGCTATTTCAGTAGGTATGATTTGGTCAGTATTGGGGTTTTTATATACAAGAATTGCAGAAATATTTAATACTAGAGAAGCAAAAAATCAAATTAATGTTGTGGCAAATTTCCAACAGAGCAGTTATCTAGGAATTGACTATTCTTGTATATTTGAATTTCGCTTAGGTCATATTATAGTTATAGTCTATTATTTTTTATGTAATATTAGCGAGATCCGAAAATTGACAAGGAGCGTGACTAAATGAGCGACCATCCTATTGAAGGGCTGATGAAAACAGCCATGGAGAGTATTAAGGAAATGGTAGATGTTAATACGGTAGTGGGAGATCCGGTGGAAACTCCTGATGGTACAGTTATTATTCCTATATCCCGGGTGGCTTGTGGCTTTGCGGCCGGGGGTAGTGAATTTTGCAGTCAGAACCAAAACCAAAATAAAAATCAGGAGCAAGGCAGTAGTGCTCTACCTTTTGGCGGCGGAAGTGGAGCCGGTGTCTCTGTTCATCCGATGGGGTTCTTAGTAGTTGGACAAGGCCAGGTCCGCTTAATGCCAGTAGACGGAAGAAATGCTTTGTGGGAAAGAATGGTTGATGTGGCTCCAGAATTTGTAGAGAAGATCCAAGGTATGGTTGGTGGTATGGGTAAGGATAAGAACTCTGCACCACAGCCTGAAACCAGCCCGCAGTAAGCGATCATAGGCGTAACATAGGCGGAATTAATTAGTGAGGTAAGATTATTCTTGCCTAACATATCGGCTTATAGCAAAACGAAAACAGAGGGTAGTTGATGTGACCCCCAAAAGTTAGACCTAAAAATCTAATGATTGGGGGGTCAGTACAAGTTGCCCTCTGTTTATTTATTGCAGAGATAACAAGGCTCCCAGAGCACATCAACATCTTTGATTGCGTTGATAAGCGGAGTCCTTAGGGACATAATCTTTTGATTGTTCTATAGGGATGGTAGCGGCTCATAGACTTATAAAGAGTACTTATCTTAGTCTGGGAGTTGGGAGCATGGTTAATGTTATCTGGCTAGTAATGATTATCTCAGGAATTATTTTGGCTTTCTGGCAAGGCAGGCCGGAAATAATTACTGAGCTGTCTTTTCAAGCTGCAGGTTCAGCAGTGAAATACGCCATAGAATTAATCGGTGTAATGAGCTTTTGGTTAGGTATTATGAAGGTGGCGGAAAAGGCAGGTTTGATACGTTTTTTGGCTAAAATACTACGACCTCTGATGAAGTTCCTTTTTCCGACTGTTCCGCCAGATCATCCGGCTTTAGGTTCTATTGTGATGAATTTAAGTGCTAATATTTTAGGCTTAGGTAATGCGGCTACTCCTTTTGGACTAAAAGCTATGGAAGAACTGCAAAGCTTAAACCCAGAAAAAGAAAAGGCCACAGTTGCTATGTGTACCTTTTTGGCTCTTAATACCGCCTGCATTACTATTCTACCTACTATGGTCATTGGTATCAGATCTTCTGCAGGTTCGGCAAATCCTACTGAGATAGTAGGAACAACCTTTTTTGCTACGGCGGTGGGAATGGTTTTAGCCATTTTGTTTGATCGGCTGCTCCGAAGGTTTTTCGGTGGGAGGTGAAAAGGTGCAGCAATTTATTTATGAATTTTCACGCTGGGCTGTACCGCTATTCATCACCTTTATTATTGTATTTGCCCAGTTGCGTGGGGTAAAGGTATATGAAACCTTTATCCAGGGTGCGGCGGAAGGTTTTAAGCTGGCAGTGCGACTTATACCCTATCTGGTGGCTATGATGTTGGCAGTAGGTATTTTTCGCCAGGCTGGTGTAAACGATCTTATTGCCCAATGGGGGAAGGGGCTTTTTAAGTTTTTAGGTATTCCGCCGGAAGTATTGCCTTTGGCCTTAATGCGACCCTTGTCAGGAGGTGGTGCCCTGGGTATTACAGCGGAATTAATTAATAAATTTGGACCGGATTCTTTTATTGGTCGTTTGGCCTCAACGATGCAAGGCAGTTCGGATACAACATTTTTTGTGCTTTCCGTCTATTTCGGATCAGTAGGTATTCGCAAGTATCGTTACGCCTTAGGGGTAGGCTTATTTGCTGATATAGTAACCTTTCTAACCTCCGTCTATATTGTGAATTTAGTGTTCTATTGATTTATCTCACCGGCTTTTTGTAAAGAGACTTTAGTAATAGCCGGGCCGACTAACTCATAGATGAAGGCAACAGCATCATCATTCAATTATTGTACTTTTCTATTTTGACAAGGCCTGCCCAATCTGCCAAGATATAATGAGAATTAAGTAGTTAGAGTAAAAGGTGTTGAGATAAAAATATGACGGAAGAAAGATTACAGAAGTTCTTAGCCGGTGCTGGGATAGCTTCTCGCAGAAGAGCTGAGGAATATATCCGGGCAGGCCGGGTCAAGGTTAATGGACAGACCATAACTGAAATGGGATTTAAGGTTAATCCGGATCGTGACAAAGTAACTGTGGATGGTAAAGAAGTCAAAAAAAAGGAGCAGCTGGTCTATTTACTGCTGAACAAACCGCCTTTAGTGATGACTACCTTACATGATCCTCAGCAGCGGCCTATAGTAACTGATTATTTAAAGGGTGTGGAACAACGGGTTTACCCGGTGGGGCGCCTGGATTATGAAAGTGAAGGCTTGCTCCTTTTAACTAATGACGGGGAATTAGCTTATCGACTGACTCATCCCCGTTATCAGGTTCCTAAGACATATGAAGTTAAAGTTCAAGGAAGAATCAGCCCGGATGCTTTACAAACACTAAGAGAGGGTGTGCTCTTAGAGGATGGAATTACCCAACCGGCTAAAGTTCAGGTCGTTGCTAAAGGTAAAAATAATACTTTGCTTACCATGACAATCCGGGAGGGTCGCAATCGTCAGATTCGACGGATGTGTGATAAAGTAGGCTATTCTGTGTTAACTTTGCGTCGCATCAGTTTGGGGCCATTGGAACTGGGAAATGTGCCTTCTGGCCAATACCGTTTCTTGAATAAAGCTGAGATAAGCTCCTTAAAAAAATCCTGCCGTTTAAATGAATAAGAAAAGGGGAAGTTTCATCTGGCTCACAAAAGTGAGTCAGATGAAACTTCCCCTTTGTCATCCGAAATTTATAGATGGTTCTTAAATGATTCATCACTGAATAACAGGAAGCGGCGGACAACGAAAAGGCAGACAATTGCACCGATCCCGATAATAACTTCTAAGTGAGAGGTATTGCTTACAATAAGCTTTCGTGCTATGGCAAATAGTAGGACCTCTACTACAGCATCAGGGGTTTTTCTAATAAGCATATTAACGAATTCTAAACCAATGATTAGTTTTAAAGCACCTCCTAGAAATTCCTCGTAGGGAATTGGTATGGAAGAATCAAATAGACTTCGTATGATAGAAATGATATCAATAACTAACTGAATCGATGCTGCAGTGATACCCAATATAATAATTACAGTAATAAAAATCTCTAAATATTCTGAAAACAACTCGATTCTATCACGGAAATAATGCAATATATGCCCCCCTTTTTGATGGTCTAAACCTGTCGAATTTTGTCGATTGATTAGTTATAGTGTACAAAGAATATGAAAGCAGGTCAAGAAAAAATTTAGAGGAATATAAAAGCAGGCCAGCTTGTTTTTCATGTGTTAACTTAAGAGCTAAGATCTCCTTCGTCTTTAGTCTTACCTAGGGCTAAGGAGAAACCGCCTATAATGATAAGTCCACCGACTACCTGTAAGATTGTAATCTTTTCGTCTAGGAAAAGATAGCCACCTATGGCTGCAAAGATAGGGGTTAAGTTGCTATAGGCTGAAACCTTGGTACTGCCGATGATTGTAGTTCCCCAGATCCAGAAGAAGTTACCTAAGCAGACCGGCAGTACACCTGAGAAGAGTGCACTTAAAAAAGCAGCAGTAGTAACCTGTCGAAGGCTATGTTGGACTAATTCCGGGATGGCTAAGAGTAAAAAGAGAACACTGTTAGCCAGGATGACAAAGAAAGAAATCTGGAAGAGAGAGTATTTGTGCTGCAACTCCTTGGAGAACACGGTGTAATAGGCATAGAAGCCCTGTCCTATTAAGAGGATTAAATCCCCTAGAACTCCAAGGTTATTAGGAGTAAAGCCTAGTCCGGAGTTACTGATAATCAAGATTACGCCAATTAGGGAAAGGGTAACTCCAATAATAAAGGATTTGGCTACTTTTTCGTTCTTACAGACCCGGTTAATAATGGCTACGCTAAGAGGAAGTAAAGAGAAAATCAAGGCTGAATTAGTACTGTTAGTGAACCTGAGACCTATAATTAACAAAAGCTGAAAACCACAATATCCAATCAGGCTGTATTTAAGTAATTTTCTTAAATCACTTGGTTCAAATTTTTTATATGTGCCACTAAAATACAGTAGTACCCCGGCAGAAATCGCTGCGATTAGTATTCTGAGGGCATTATAAGTAAAAGGGGGCATATCTAATAGCCCCACTTTCATTACTGGGGGATTGAGGCCCCATGTTAGGGCTACGAAAAGTAGCCCTAAATTAGCATAGAATTTTTTCATGCTCATTATTATTCTCCGTTAAAAATGCAATATTATTTGCAATATTCAGCTATGAAGGATGCCAGCTTAGAATGAAAAACTTCCGGTTTTTCTATGTGTGGAGAGTGGGCAGTATCAGGAATTACAAATTCCTCGTAAATACCTCCATTAGCTTTATATTTATCCAATACTGCTCTGGTTTGCTGGATCATCGGTACTACAGGAAAAACTTCTTCTCCCGGCCAGCCGGGGACAAGGCCTAGCTTGCCTAATAGAGCAAAGTCGGCGGCAGAGCTATCGGAAATTATTTTGTCATCTGTACCCCGTACCCAAAGGATCGGCATCTTAGGAGTAATATCTATAATTCCGGAGAGATTATGATATTTAGGAGCCAGGGTATTTAAGACTCCCTTAGTGCCTGGAGCAAAGCCTGGCCATTCTGGTACCTTTTCAAAATTGCCAGGATTGAAATCCTCACCAATTCTGGTTGTCAAAACAGATTCTACTAGAATATCTTCCACTTCCTTAGAAAGGCGGAAGGGTGGTTTGAAGTAAACATTATTAATCATACTACGAGGAGTATTAGGATTATCCTCACTGCGATCTTTATTAAGGATGGCTTGTGTTAAGAGGGGGTTGCTGCCTCCAGCCCCGGCTCCTGCATTATTAGGATAACAAAGTTCTCCTTCTAGACCTTTAGTTCCTGTGGCTCCATAAGGAGGGCCAGGTGCAATTAATACTAGTGAGGCTAAATCAGTCGGATGCTCAATGGCATATTGCAAAGCTACAGAGCCGCCTAATGACCAACCAATAAGGTGGAAGGGGGTTTTGATTTCTAAGGCTTCAACTAAGGAAAATAAATCATCGCTCCAATCCCTCATTCCCCTGGTGGCATCAATGGGTAAAGCTTCGGTATTACCAAAGCCACGCAAATCCGGGGCCAAAACCCAATAACCTTTAGCTAAAGCACGCATATTCTCTGGCCAGAAGTGGCTGCTGGAAAAGTTGCCGTGAATAAGAATCATTGCTTGCTTGGTAGGCTCTCCTGCTTCTAAATAAGAGACATTTAAGCGCTTGGTCTGGATGGCTTTTTCCCTAATACCTGAAAAATACATAATCACTACCTCCTTATTTTCCGCTTACTTCCTATTGTCATAGTTTATCCGAGATTTTACAAGTGAATTTTTACCAGAAAGGAACACAACATAAAAG
>JAPXME010000028.1:0-786 GCA_033809185.1 Clostridiaceae bacterium | reverse complement strand
CATTATTGTGAATACAACAAGGTTCCCGGGACCCGTCAGCAATCTTCGATTGCGTTGATGGGTGGAGTTCTTATTATTGTGTTGAGGCTAAGAAAGAATGGATTTTGTCATGGACGATTTGAGCTTTCTCTATATGGGGGGAATGACCTGTGTCAGGAACGATGATTTCTTCATAAGAACCGCCCTTGGCTTTATATTGCTCTAACACATATCTCATTTGGGAAACCATAGGTTGTGGTGGATAAACGTCTTCACCTGGCCAATCAGGTACGAAACCGCACTTACCCAAGAAGCCAAAATCATATAAAGAAGTATCGGAAACTATGATGTCGTCACTGCCACGAATCCAGAGGATAGGAACCTTGTTGGTTACGTCGGAGATAGCTGAGACATCCATATATTTTGCTGAAAATGCATTATTGATTCCGGTTACACCAGGAGATACACCGGGCCATTCAAGACATGTCTCAAAATCGCCGGGATAGTGAAGAGGGCCAATCTTAGTGGAGGACATAGAGGAGAGGAAAATTTCTTCAAGCTCCTGGGAGACCCGGAAAGGAGACTTGAAATAATGGTTATTTAAGACGTTAAGAGGAGCGTTTGGATTATCGTCACCACGATAGCTTTCAGATAGCAGCTTAATAAAATCTTGATTAACACCGCCACCGCCACTTCCAGAATAATTAGCATTAATGGGTGTCCCGTTTTCGCCCTTTGATCCACCAAAGCCATAAGGAGAGATAGGATTAATCAAGGTCAAGGAGGCTACCTTCTGAGGGTTATCGA
>JAPXME010000027.1:0-13455 GCA_033809185.1 Clostridiaceae bacterium | reverse complement strand
GCTATGAGATCAATGAGCAGCCAGATAGGTCGCCAAATCGGTCGGGGAATACTTGGTTCTTTATCCCGCAAATAGGTTGAGGCAAAAATACTAAAGCCTTCCCATGAAAAATGGGAAGGCTTTTTTAATAGTGTTTTGCTTTTATTTAGTCTTAGTATCTGTTGCGTGGCTGATAACAGTCCCGGCAATAAACTGGCCTGTCAGCGCTAGGTTTGAAAGGTACTGTGCAGGAACTACCACAATTTGAGCAGGTGGTTGTATGCATTTCCCGTTCTCCCCGGCCGTAACCGTTGTTATTCCGTTGTGCTTTTCTAGCTGCTCGACATTCAGGACATCTACCGGGTTCATTGGTGAACCCCTTTTCAGCATAGAATTCCTGCTCAGAAGCAGTAAACACAAAATCAGCACTACAATCTTTACAAGTTAGAGTTTTGTCACTATACATATAATAAACCTCCAAAATAATATTGCCCGTTGGCTTAGGAATTCAAATTCTTCCTAGGGCCACAGGCAATAGTGAAGGTTTGTATTCTCTAGCAATCTGAGCAACCTCAGTATATCAATTAGTAGATTATAAAGCAAGAAGATTTTCAGCTAATAGACAGCCCACGGAAAATAAGGTATCTTAGTAAAAGATAAGACAACAAGTAAATTCTATAAACGAGGTAATGCTAGATGTGCTTAATTCTTTTTGCTAATGATTACCATGAACGCTATAAATTAATCCTAGCCGCCAACAGAGATGAATTCTATGAGCGTCCTTCTCTAAAGGCAGATTACTGGCCTGAATCGCCAGAGATTTTAGCCGGTCGGGATTTGGAAGCCGGGGGGACTTGGCTAGGTATTACCCGCCAAGGTAGATTGGCAGCGCTGACTAATTATCGGGATCCTTTAGCTGAGAATAAGATGGGGATTTCACGGGGGATGTTGGTAAGTGGTTACCTCAAAGGCATTGATACTGCGGAAGAATATTTAGCTAAAGTACAAAGGGAACGTCATTCTTATAAGCCTTTTAATCTTCTAGTGGGTAATCAGGATCAACTCTATTATTATTCGCCCCTAAAAAATCGTGTTAGCTTAATAGAACCTGGGGTTCATGGGTTAAGCAATAGTTTCTTAGAGACACCTTGGCCCAAGGTCAGCAAAGGAAAAAGGCTACTGTCAGAAATTATATCTAAGCAGGATTTCTCGCCCAAAGATTTATTGGAGCTCCTTTTGGATCAGGAGCTTTTTGAGGACCATCGTCTACCGGATACAGGAGTAGGAATCGAAATGGAACGCCTGTTATCCTCCATATATATAAAAAGCCCAAAATATGGGACAAGGGCAAGAACTGTCTTATTGATTGATCGTCAAAATCATGTTAGCTTTATTGAACTTAGTTATAATGAAAATAAGCAGGATTTCACCCAGGTTTGCTATGAATTCGACATAGCTACAGCCAACTAGGATCTTCAGGGGTAAAAAATCATATATGACCGGAAAAATTGGTTAGAATACAAAGGAACAGCAGAAACTGTTCCTTTTTTTGTTGCTTTTGTTATTAATCCGCTCGTATATCTTCATTGTACACTCATATAATAATCCCACGGAAGGAGTGATTATATTTGTTAGAACCTATTTCCATCGGTACTAGTACGATGCCCAATCAACTGTTAGATAAATTGAACAATGATTTACAAGAGTTAAGAAACGTAGGGATTCCCCTTGCCATTGATATAGATAGAATTGGAAATATAACTTTTTTAGATTGTCGCTTTCAAGGCCATCAGGAAGACGCCTTCGAGATAATCAAACATTATATTGCCAATTCTTTAGCCGAGGTGATTGTAGAGGAATGGGAACAACGGATAATCAAAAAAATCGTCCGCCACAACTACTTTTATTATACGCAAGAAGACAAAAAGATAATTATGCAAAAAGCCAAGGAAATACTTAATCCAGTAACCCAGAACCGTTATCATCTCCAGGCACGCAAGGATAAAGTGCTACTAAAGGTGTTAGATTACTTAGATCTACACAAAGAGCTGGTTTTAGAGGGCTTTATTAACTTCCGCCTCAAGGATTACCAACAAGATTTAGAAGACATCGTTAACTCTGCCGTTGATGAATTCTTATTAGAAAGAGAGTATCAGGAATTCATTCGTTTATTAAAATATTTTGTGGAAATACAAGATCCACGCATTGATAAAGTTAAAATTTATTTTTCGCGTAACGGGAAATTTAAGCTTTTGGACGAAGAAGAAAAACCAGTGCAACATGAGGCACTGGAAGGTATCATGTTGGATTTAGAGGACACGGATCTTAACTATGATGATCTATTGATTAGCGCTTTAATAACTCTGTCCCCACGGGAGATTGAGTTGCATCAAGAAAAAGGTTCAGTCAAAGGAGACACTGTTAAGACTATTGAACAGGTTTTTGGCACCAGAATACAAAGCTGTACAGGTTGTGTTTTCTGTCAGGGCGAGCAATAGACTAGTTTGTTATCCATGGTAAGATTATAGGCAGCGGGGATACTTAGTAATATCCCAGTTGTGGTCCTCGAAGAACTTAAGATCAGAGGCTAAGAAATAATCATAATAAATCAGATCACCTTGATCAGGGTCGGCCCAAGTGACATCTACATGGTAATAATGATTATCAATGTGAACAATTAGCCAGGCGTGTCCGACCCAGCCGTCCTGACTTTTCGCTTCTCCAACCACAATTCTACTGTCAATACCCGCTAGCTGGAGTAAAGTATGTAAAGCTTCGGTATATCCATCACAAACAGCAACATTATTAATAAAGGCACCATAAGCAGTATGGGATTCAGCAGGTATTGTACCAGATAGAAAATTTTCTTTATCGTAGCGGGTGGTTAGGACTACGTAATCATGAAGGGTCTTCAGTTTTTCCCGGGGATTCATTTCAGGCGTAATTAGGCGATCAACTATGCTTTGGGCATTTTCACGAAGATTAAGGAGTTGGCCTTCGGGACCTTGATAGGTACCCCAAGTACGAAGATCATCGGCAAATTCACCGTGAAAAACAAAATCCGGCCGCCAATAATAGCTTCCCAAACCTTCTTTTAAGCCGTTTTGGTGCTGACCAAGATAGATTTCTCCATCATACCAGGTAAACATCCCAAGACCGTTCAAACTGCCATTTTCTAATTGCCCGATGTAGGTATTTCCGTCACTCCAGGTATAAGAGCCTAAGCCATGGCGTTGGTCAGCCTTCCATTGGCCAATGTAAGATTCCCCGTCTTCCCAGTAATAGACGCCATAGCCTTCCATATTATCATCAACCCACTCACCCACATATATATCGCCATCAGAGCTTGTGAGCACTCCCCAGCCATTCCGGCGGTTATCCTGCCATTCACCAATATAGCTTCCTCCATCTGGCCAAAAATAGATGCCTTCTCCGTTCATTAAATTATTAAACCATTCTCCTACATATTTACTACCACTTTCCCATTCATAAATTCCTTGAATAGTTTGATTCTTTTGAGCAGTAGGACCGATAAAAATACCGTTCCCTTCCTGCTGCGGTTGGTAGCTACGTCGCAAATGGGCTTCCATTGCCAGAAAGGATTCCCGATTAAAAATATTAATTATTGTCGCCGCCAAATCATTATAAAACTCTTCGTCCCATAAGTAGGCTAGCTGTCTGATTTGGCTTTCTAAGATATAGTATTTTGTCAAATCATAAGGCTGATTACTGATTATCTCTACAGTGCGACTAGACTCTAGCCAGTTAACTTCTGCCCCAAGGGCTTCAGCTATAAAACGGACAGGAACTAAAGTCCTGTTTTCTATGATAGTGGCAGGTACATCTAAGTCGATGATCTGACCGTTTTTTTCAGCCTGAGTGTTATCAACTTGCAAGACGACAGTGGCATCTTCACTAGTACCTGTGATAGTTTGGGTCTTACTATCCCACTCTACTTTGGCCCCCAGACCCTCAAAAATGAGACGTAAGGGCACTAAGGTACGGCCTTCCATGATAATAGGTTGCACATCAAATATTAATGTATTATTGTCAATCTTTACCTTAATTTCTGGCTCTGCCAACGCTGTTACAGGACAAACAGCCAATAAAAATAAGGCCAATAAGACTACGGCAAAGGTTCTTTTTTTTATCATCAATTTACTCCTTACGCTGGTAGACATCTACCAAAATATCACATCTAAATATATAGCTAAAACTAAGAGTGTCGTATTAGAGATGTTCTAATTATTCCACGTTGATAAATGATAATCCTGTGTTATAGCCTAAAATAATTACCTTAAATTATTAGCTAATTAAGGCTGGACAATCCGCTAGCTGTAATAGAAATCGGTAGGCGTTGACACTGGTATGTCCTTGATCTATAATAATTTTTGTAACAACTGTAACTGTATCTTGATCAGAGTTATACAGAAAGGCTGAGATCAGGACATATCCTTTTAGGTAACCCTAAAAAGAGAGGCTATGCCGTGGCTGAAAGCATAGCTAGGAAGACCGAGAGGAGACCACCTGGGAGCTGCTTTCCGCTACAAAATAAATAAATCTCTGAGATTTATGATTTACTTACCTAAGCTACCGACAATCTTTTCAGAATTAGGTAAGGAAGTTGAAGGAAAGACGTTGCCGGCGTTAACGGATATACGAGTTGGAAGCTGCTTTTTCTTTTTGAAGCACTTCAATTAGGGTGGAATCGCGGTAATGCCGTCCCTTTTAGGGGCGGTTTTTTTAATTTGTTTAATAATGCTGCGTTATTTGTTTATATAATTAAGGAGGTTTAAGTTGATGATTAATATTACGCTTAAGGATGGTTCGGTCCGCCAATACTCTAAAGGCACTACTGTACTCGAGGTAACCGAAGATATTAGTCGGGGCCTAGCCAAAAAAGCCTTAGCGGGTAAGTATAACGGTAAGATAGTGGATTTGAATACAAAGCTGGCTGAGGACGGTAGCTTAGAGATCGTCACCTTTGATGATCCTGAAGGACAAGAGGCTTATCGTCATACCACATCTCATATCATGGCTCAAGCTGTACAACGTCTCTATCCTGGCACTAAGCTGGCCATTGGACCGGCTATTAATGATGGTTATTACTATGATTTTGACTCCGAACATACCTTTACGCCTGAAGATCTAGCAAAGATCGAGGCCGAAATGGAAAAGATAATCAAAGCCGATTACCCCTTGACAAGGAAAGTAATGAGCCGCCAGGAAGCTCTTGACTTCTTTACTGACCGTGGAGAGACATATAAAGTAGAGTTAATTCGTGACCTGCCGGAGGATGCAGAGATCTCCCTTTATGAGCAGGGTGAGTTTATTGATCTTTGTGCCGGTCCCCATGTACCTTCTACCGGACGGATTAAGGCCAATAAATTGATGAATCTGGCTGGAGCCTACTGGCGTGGGAATGTTAAAAATAAAATGCTCCAAAGGATTTACGGTACCTCCTTCCCTAAAAAACAGGAATTAGAGGATTATTTGTTCAGATTAGAAGAGGCCAAGAAAAGGGATCATCGTAAAATTGGTCAGGAACTTAAGCTTTTTACGATCATGGAAGAGGGTCCGGGCTTTCCTTTCTTCTTCCCCAAAGGGATGGTCATTCGTAATGAATTAGAAGCCTACTGGCGGGAGCTGCATCGAACTTGGGGTTACCAAGAGATTAAAACTCCTGTTATCTTAAATCGTCAGCTTTGGGAGCGCTCAGGCCATTGGTATAATTACCGGGAAAATATGTACACTACCTTAATTGATGAAGAGGAATACGCTATTAAGCCTATGAATTGTCCCGGGGCAATTCTAGTGTATGCTTCAGAGCCCCATAGCTATAGGGAGTTTCCTCTCAGACTGTCTGAGATGGGCTTAGTGCATCGACATGAGTTATCAGGTGCTTTACACGGATTAATGCGGGTCAGAAGCTTTACTCAAGACGATTCTCATATCTTCATGTTGCCTAGTCAGATTACTGATGAGATTAAAGCTGTCATCGATCTAGTTGACACTATGTATAAAAAATTTGGTTTTGAATATCATGTGGAGCTATCGACCAAGCCGGAAAATGCCATTGGTAGTGACGAGGCTTGGGAGATGACAACCAATGCTCTAGAGAAAGCCCTTCAAGAAAAGGGTATGCCCTATAAGGTTAATCCGGGGGACGGCGCCTTCTATGGTCCTAAAATAGATTTCCACCTAAAGGATTCTATCGGCCGGACCTGGCAGTGCGGCACGATTCAGCTTGATTCCAACCTGCCGGAACGCTTTGACTTGACTTATATAGGCGAAGATGGACAAAAGCATCGGCCGATTATGATCCACCGTGTAGCTTTCGGCAGTATCGAAAGATTTATTGCTATTCTCACAGAGCACTATGCCGGGGCCTTCCCTACCTGGCTGGCTCCTGTCCAGGTCAAGATCTTGCCTATCACCGATCGGCAACATGAATATGCAGAAAAATTACAGCAAGAGTTATTTGCGGCCGGTGTGAGAGTCGAGGTTGACCACCGCAGTGAAAAGATTGGCTACAAAATTAGAGAAGCCCGCCTGGAACGAGTGCCATATATGCTTGTTATCGGAGATAAAGAAATGGAGAACGGTACTGTGGCTCTGCGCAAAAGGGGCGAAGGAGATCAAGGAGCAGTAGATTTTGCTAGTTTTAAAGCAGAACTGCTTCAAGAGATAGCAGAGAGGGTTTAAGCTATCTGCCTCAACAACCTTGATTATGCTATCTCTTGTGAATAACTATTATAATTTCTTTTGGTAAAACTGTTGACAGTCTGGAAATAGGTTGATATACTACTGTTGTCATTAAGTAGAAGCCGTCCGCTTCTCACCCTACAGTTCAACTAGTAGGGTTTATCGTAGAAAAGCCTTAGGCTGAAATTTAGGAGCGGATGGTATACTATCCGCTTTTTTTATTGTAAAAATTACCAGGAGGTGAAGTAATATTAGTAAATCCAAACAAAGAGTTAATGAGGAGATTAGAGCTAGGGAGATCCGTTTAGTTAGCGATACTGGGGAGCAGTTGGGTATTATGTCACCCAAAGAGGCTTTACAGATTGCCTTGCAAAAAGGATTAGATCTGGTAGAAATTGCTCCTACAGCCAAACCGCCCGTCTGCAAAATAATGGACATTGGTAAGTACAAGTATGAACAGAGTAAGCGGGAGCGGGAGGCGCGTAAGAAGCAACGTATCATTAATGTCAAGGAAGTAAAGTATCGCCCTAATATTGAGGACCATGACTTTGAGGTTAAAACGAAAAATGCAATTCGTTTCCTTAAAGATGGAGATAAAGTAAAGGTTACAATTATGTTCCGAGGACGGGAAGTATCTCACCCAGAATTGGGTAGGGAAATCCTGGACAGGGTAGCCTCTTATGTCAAGGATGTAGCCACCATTGAGAAAAACCCAAAATTAGAGGGCAGGAATATGACTATGATTCTCTCGCCCAAACAGAACACACAGAATTAGAAGGGAGGCATTTCCTGTGCCTAAAATGAAAACCCATCGCGGGGCTGCTAAACGCTTTAGTTTAACTGGAACTGGTAAGATTAAAAGAAGTCGCGCTTATACTAGCCATATCCTTACCAAAAAGTCACCCAAGAGAAAGCGTAATTTACGTAAAGCTGCCATAATGCATAAAGGTGACGCCCAGAGAGTTATTAATTTAATTCCATACAAATAACAACTGAAAAGTGTAGTTTTGAGGAGGTTTAAGATATGGCAAGAATAAAAGGTGGTCCTAGTGCCCGCCGTAGACATAAAAAAGTATTAAAATTGGCCAAAGGTTATAGGGGGGCAAAATCCAAGCTCTACAGACCAGCTCACGAACAAGTTATGAGGTCCTTAGCCTATGCCTATGCCCATCGCCGGAAGAGAAAAGGAGATTTCCGGAAATTGTGGATTGCCAGAATTAATGCTGCTACTCGTAACAATGGTATGTCTTACAGCCGCTTTATTCATGGCTTGAAAAAGGCTGGAGTAGAAGTAAACAGAAAAATTCTGGCTGATATGGCTGTGAATGATGAGGCAGCTTTTAGTCAGTTAGTAGCTGTAGCTAAAGAAAATCAATAAGCAAAGCAAAAAAAGATGACTTACTAGTCATCTTTTTTTAACAAAGAGAGGGAAAATGCCTGATGGATATTATAAGCTCGCCTCAGAATCAGCTAATCAAAGAAACGAAAAAACTTCAGCAGCGGAAATATCGGGAAAGCCAAAAACTTTTCCTTATTGAGGGGATCCGCTTAGCTGAGGAAGCTCTAAAGGCCAAAGTTGCAGAAAAATTCTTTTATAGTCTGGAGATGCTCCAGACAGAACGGGGGCAGACCTTATTAAGTAATCTTCAGGCCCAAATGCCTGCCAAAGCCATAATAGAGGTTTCTTCTAATGTGCTCCATACATTAGCCGAGACGGAAACCCCCCAGGGGATTGTAGGAGTAGCCCGGCAACAAGATTCTGAAATTTGCAAGCTAGAGCCTGGAAATAAATCATTGCTCTTAATTATGGATTCCTTGCAGGATCCGGGGAATCTGGGGACTATGCTGCGGACAGGCTGGGCTGCCGGAGTAACAGCTGTCATCTGCCTACCAGGTACAGTAGATCCTTATAACGGCAAAACAGTACGGGCCAGTATGGGTGGCATCTTCAATGTTCCTGTATTTAGTGGGATATCTTGGGATAAGGTGGAACAATGGTGTCGGCAGCAAGGCTATCAAATAGTAGCCGGAGGCTTGCAGGGAAAGGATTACTACAAGGTCAAATATGCCCAGCGGGTAGCCCTGGTTATCGGCAATGAAGGGAAAGGCTTAACCCAAGTACAAGCAGATGAAATAGATGTAGAAGTAACGATCCCCATGACGCCTAAGGCCGAATCCTTGAATGCGGCTGTAGCTGGAGGTATTCTGCTTTATGAGATTATCCGCTCCCAGACAGAAGACCTGATATGAGTAGAAAAAACCTCCACTTAATCGTTCATATTAAAACGACAAAGGGGAGGTTTTTCTAAGCAAAATAGGGTAATATGTAATATACTGTTATTACATATTTGCCGCTTGAGGCAAGGCTTTGCTGGCAATGTGATTCATTACCTTTAAGACTGTGGAAGGAGTCTTGGTGAATCTAACCATTCCATATTCCCGAGAAGCCTCACCATAGATACTTTTCAGATAGTTTAGGATTTCATCCTTCAGAGCTGCAAATTTGGCTCTTTCCTTAAAATTATGATTTTCCTGTTTGGCCACCTCTTCAATTGCTCTATATAAGGTGGAAAAATCATTAGTTAATTTCATTTTAATACCTGCTTTCTTTATACTTAATAAAACACACAAGTGCGATTTTAACAAAAAATAAAATAAATGTAAAGTTAAATTTGAAAACTTTTTTCACTTTTTTTACGCCCCTTGATACCGAAGAAGAGAATATGTTATAATACGCCTTAGTTACGCTTAGGAAACCAATATAAGCCAAATATTAGTTTAAAAACAATGAACGGGAAAATTTTTCGTCAGTACCATACAGGGAAAGAGGTCGTAGATTGAGAGCCTCTGAAGGATAACAGCGAAAATTTTATTCACCCGGAAGTTTCCGGATTGAAACTAGCAGTAGGTCCGGACGGAGCCTCCGTTATAGGCATTCAAGTGATTCCAATTTTATTGGTTTAATCAGGGTGGTACCACGGAAGTATGCTTTCGTCCCTACTGGGATGAGAGCATTTTTTAATATGACTATTGAACTAAGTCTCAAGCATATCAGAGTAGTCAAAGTAAAGTACGATAAGGAAGAATTATAGTGGGAGGTAACGGTTATGCGGGAACAACTGCAGCGGTTGCAAGAAAATGTTACTGCTGAGCTTCTCCAAGTAAAAACATTGGAAGAAGTTAATGAATTACGAGTCAAATACTTAGGTAAAAAAGGTGAGTTAACCCAGATCTTAAGAGGGATGGGTAAACTCTCCAAAGAAGAGCGGCCCATTATCGGTCAATTAGCTAATGAGGTTAGGGATTTTCTTGAGAGCAAAATTGCTGAATACCAGCAAGCTATGAAGGCTAAGGAAATGGAGCAGCGCCTTCTCCAAGAAAGTATTGATGTTACTTTACCAGGAGTAAAGAGCAATATTGGTAAGCTTCACCCCTTACACCAGGTTATCGAAGAGATTGAAGAAATATTCATGGGCTTAGGCTATACCATAGAAGAAGGTCCGGAGATTGAATTAGATTACTATAACTTTGAAGCCTTGAACATTCCCAAGGACCATCCGGCTAGGGAGATGCAAGATTCATTTTACATTTCTCCCGAGGTGGTTTTGCGGACTCATACCTCACCGGTACAGGCGCGTGTTATGGAGAAAATGAAACCCCAGGTTCCGGTCAAGATTATCGTGCCCGGTAAAGTTTTCCGCCGAGATGATGATGCCACTCACTCCCCCATGTTCCACCAGGTAGAGGGACTTGTTATAGATAAAAATATTCGCTTCAGCGATTTGAAGGGTACGCTGCTTTCTTTTGCCCGGCAAATGTTTGGTCCAGAGCAGCAAATCAGGTTGCGTCCCAGCTTCTTCCCATTCACAGAACCGAGTGCTGAGGTTGATATTTCTTGTGTAATTTGTAAAGGGGCAGGCTGTCGGACCTGCAAACAAACTGGCTGGTTGGAGATCCTGGGCTCAGGAATGGTTCATCCCAGAGTGTTGTCGATGAATGGCTATGATCCGGAGGAAGTGACGGGTTTTGCCTTTGGTATGGGAGTAGAAAGAATTGCTATGCTCAAATACGGTATTGACGATATGCGGCTATTGTTCGAAAATGATGTCCGCTTCTTGCGTCAATTTTAGGGGGTAATAATAATGAAAGTATCATGGAAATGGCTCAAGGAATTGGTAGAGGTTAGCCTATCAGCTGAAGAGATTGCTGAAAAGTTGACTCATGCCGGCCTTGAAGTAGAAGGAATAGAGTATTTACAAAAAGGTGTATCAGGTGTGGTGGTCGGTAAGATTACCAATATATCACCCCATCCCCAGGCTGACAAATTACTGGTCTGTAACGTTGATACAGGAAATGCCCAATGGACAATAGTTACCGGGGCGCCTAATGTGCAAGAAGGACAAATTGTACCTGTAGCTTTACCTGGTGCAACTTTACCTGGGGGAATAAAGATTAAAGAGAGTAACCTACGGGGAGTAAATTCAGCCGGTATGCTCTGCTCCGCCGAAGAATTAGGTCTGGATGTAGATAAATTAACGGCTGAACAGAAGGAAGGTATCTTAATCCTGCCGGCAGACCTTTCCTTAGGCACAGATATTATTGAAGTCTTAGGCCTAGATGATGTGGTTCTGGAGATAGGCTTAACTCCTAACCGCTCTGATTGTCTAGGCATGATTAATATTGCTCGGGAGGTTGCAACCTTAACAGGCGGCAAGCTTAAACTCCCTCAACCGCCAGAATCAAAGGCGGGTGGAGAAGCAGAAAAAATGACTAAGATTGAGATTGAAGAACCTGAGTTATGCAAGAGGTTTACGGCTAGAATCCTTAAGGATGTCCAGATTAAGCCCTCGCCGTTATGGATGCAGCAGCGTTTAATGGCTGCTGGGATTCGTCCTATCAATAATATTGTAGACGTGACCAACTATGTGATGATGGAAATGGGTCAGCCCATGCATGCTTATGATTATGATAAATTGAAAGAGCGTAGAATCGTAGTCAGAAAACCCCGGCAGGGTGAGGAATTAACAACCCTAGACGGGCAAGCAAGGGCTCTTAACTCTGAGATGATCGTCATTGCCGATGGCCAAGGGCCTGTTGGGCTTGCTGGGGTCATGGGAGGGTTGGAGACCGAGGTTACAGCTGAAACCAAGAATATCCTTTTGGAATCTGCTCATTTCAATCCTGTAATTACAAGAAGAACGGCTCAGGCTTTAGCCATGAGGTCAGAAGCTTCTCTGCGCTTTGAAAAAAATGTAGATATTGAACAGACTAAGCTGGCTAATGATCGCGCAATACAACTGTTAGTCGAGCTTAAAGCCGGGACACCAGTAGAGGGCTATGTGGAATGTTATCCTCAGCCAGCGGAAAAAAAGACTGTTCTCGTAAGATTAGAACAGATAAATAAGCTCTTAGGAACAAGCCTGTCCGCTGCTGAAGTGGAGGATATCTTTCACTCTCTCCAGATTGAGATTTGTGAAAAGAAAGCCGATAGTTGGCTATTATCTCCGCCTAGTTACAGGGGAGATCTAGCCATAGAGGCTGACTTCATTGAGGAAGTCGCCCGCCTGCATGGTTACAATAATATTCCTACTACCTTGCCTCAAGGCGATTCAACTCAAGGAAAAAGAACTTGGGAGCAACAAATTCGCCACAAGCTGGGACATATACTTACTGCTCAAGGGTTAGACGAAATTATCACCTATAGCTTTATAAATCCACATCATTTAGATTGGTTGGATGTACCGGCAGACCACAATATGCGGGATGCTGTAGTAGTGCAAAATCCTCTTTCTGAGGAACAGGGTATTATGCGGACCACACTTTTACCCGGAATCCTTGAAAGCTTAGGTAGAAACATTAATAAACGCAACAAGAACCTGCGCTTATTTGAATTGGGCAAGATTTATTTTGCAGACGGCTACCCGGAGAAAAAAGCATTGCCCACAGAAAAGATGGTTTTAGGCCTTGCTGTAACAGGAGGCCAAGAAAAAAGCTGGGTTTATCCGGAAATCAACTATGACTTTTATTACTTAAAAGGCATATTGGATACTAGCCTAGCAAGTCTAGGTATTACTGATTATAGCTATGAGAAAATCCAGGACGTGAACTGGTTACATCCTGGCAGGTCAGCCCGCCTGCTGATTGAGGGTCAGGAAGTTGGCCTAGTAGGTGAAATTCATCCCTTAGTTCTAGAGAATTATGAAATAGATCAAAGAGTGACAGCCTGTCAGTTAGATGTGGAAATCCTGATCCAAAAAGCCGTCAGGACTCCTGTTTATAAAGCTCTCCCACGTTTTCCGGCTCTTAGTCGGGATCTGGCTATTGTTGTACCAGTGGCAGTGGAAGCAGCTGCTGTAGAAGAGGTTATCAGGCGAGTAGGGCAAGGCTTACTGAGTCAGATTAGACTCTTTGACCTGTATCAAGGACAGCAAGTCAAGGAAGGTTTTAAGAGCTTAGCCTATTCTTTAAGCTGGCAAGATAAAGAACGGACCTTAACCGATGAAGAGATCAACGATCTTCACCGGAAGATAGAAGAGACCTTGAATACAGAGTTAGGAGCAGATATTCGCCGCTAAGTTGCTAAATGACAACACAGTGGGACGACACGACATTGCAGCACGCTCAGAGGAACAGTTTTTCTGTGATGTTATTAAAGTATAACAAGAACCGGATTACCAATCCTCGCCCAGAAATGTCTAAACTCAATCCGTAAGAAATCACTTATCGGTCGAAATTCGCCGTCCTTGGCTCAATTCTCCCTGCCCGGCACGT
>JAPXME010000026.1:3055-14565 GCA_033809185.1 Clostridiaceae bacterium | reverse complement strand
AGCTACAGCCATAACGATAATGGCCTGCTCAACATTGGAAACCGTTGGACGTATAAGCTCGTTTTGCCGTTCCTCCAAGCCTTCAATTACTGCTTTATATTTGGCTGAATCAACAATTGAGATCTTTACCCGATCGCCAGGAACAAAGCTTTGTTTGGTTAAGCGGAATTTTCCGCGTAAGGAACACTCCCACTCATGCTGACCGTCCCATACATAGTAAAATCCGCTATAACGTTTGATAATTATTCCGGTTAACTTTTCTCCTGCTTTACTCAACTTACCGGCTGCCTTTCCTGGAGAAGATTGTTTACATAAACCTCAATATATCCTTGACCATAATAAGTTACCACTCGCTCCACAGTCTCACCCCTATTGTGATATCCTTCGTAGGCTACAGAGCGCCCTCTCATATCTTCCACCACTATTTTAACTGGCCCGGAGAAGGAGAGATCCACCCGCACCACGCTTTCTTTGGCATTAGTTCTACCCGGCCCGGAGCTAATAACCAAATTCACTGTTGAACCTTGCAGCATTTCACTGTCCGCCCCTGGGTCCTGACGAATTACTTCATTCTTTTCATAACGTGTACTAGATTCTGGCTGGATAACCCCAACCTTTAGGCCTGAATCAATAATAAGCTCCTTGGCACGTTCCACGTCCATACCAATCAAAGAAGGAGTAATAACCCAAACAGGCTCAGGACCTTTGCTAATAATCAAATTAACCGTCGACCCTTGAGGGATTTCTTTCTCATTACTATGCTCTTGCTGTATTACTTGTCCTGGTGGAATCAAACTATGATAAACCCTAGTAACCTCACCTACTGATAAGCCTATATTTTCAAGCTCCTCCTCAGCTTCATGTAGCGAAAAATTCGTCAGATCAGGGACCTTAACCAGCAAAACACCGCCACTAAGTTTTACCTTAACTACGCTTTTCTTTTTCACTACAGTATTCGGTTCCGGATCTTGGTCTAGAATCAAGCCCTTCGCGATAGAAGGATGATTGATCGTTTCCCCAACTTCTAAAGACAGCTCCAATTCCTCTAAGGCTGCTGTAGCCGCATCTACATCTAATTCCGTTAAATCCGGCACAGCCACTTCATTTCTAGCTAAAATAGAGGCGGAAAGATAAATCCCTCCTGTAAAGGCTATAATGGCCAGAAGGACAAAAATTGTTATATATAAAGCCTTTCTCCTTTTCCGATTAGAGGCTCTTCTAACCCTTCTTCTGGTGTGAATCTGCGGGATACTGATCGTATCATCTGACATATCCTTAGGTAAAGGAACATGCTGTAATTTATTATGCTCTACAGCAGACAGCAGGTCTAACTTTAACTGTTCTGCTGTTGGATACCTTAAGGCAGGTTCCTTATTCATAGCAACTAAAATAGCTTGTTCCAAGGCTTCCCCAATCTTCGGATTCAACTGGCGGGGATTTACAGGATCTGAATGAATCTTTTTCATGGCCACACTTATCGGTGATTCTCCTTCAAAAGGCAGTGACCCTGTCAGCATTTCATATAAAACTACACCCAGCGAATAAATGTCTGATTTTTCGTCAGCAATCTCACCTTTAGCCTGCTCCGGAGAAAAATAGTGAACAGAACCCATAATGCTGCCAGTATGAGTTACTGTAGCATTAGATACAGCCCTAGCAATACCAAAGTCTGTGACCTTAGCCTTGCCCTGCTCATTAATAATAATATTATGGGGTTTAATATCGCGATGAATAATTTGATGCTCATGAGCGTGTTCTAAAGCATCACAAATCTGGGCCGCAATTTCTACAGCATAAGCTGTATCCAGCGGACCACGCTCCCGAATAATCTCCTTTAAATTTTGGCCCTCGACCATCTCCATCACAAGATAATAGATAGAGCCTTCCTGACCTACATCATAAATACTGACTATATTCTCATGAGATAAACTGGCCACAGCTTGTGCCTCGCGCTTAAAACGAGCCACAAATTCCTCATCGCCAGTTAAATGCTCCCGTAAAATCTTCACAGCAACAGTTCGATTAAGATAAATATCCTTAGCTCGGTAGACCAAAGACATTCCACCGCCGCCGACTTGTTCTTGAATTTCATAGCGATTCCCTAACAGAGTATTGTGCACCAGTTCACCCCCTTATCTCTTGTTTTCTGAACACAATAACACACAACAAAGATATTCTAGAAAAAATTATTCATACTGGACTAATGCCACCGTAATATTATCGTTGCCACCCCGCTCCAGGGCTAAGTTAACCAGATTATTGACAGCTAATTTTAAGTCAAAATTAGTCTCCAAGATAACATTAAGAATGTCCCCCTCCGGGACATGATTATACAAGCCGTCAGTACAAAGGACTAATAAATCCCCTGGCTGGACAGCTGTACTGAAGATATCAATTTGCGGTTTCTCTTCGGTGCCCAAAGCACGAGTCAATACGTGCCGCTGCGGATGATTTTGAGCTTCTTCAAGAGTCAGACTGCCACTTTGAAATAATTCATTAACCAGTGAATGGTCCTGAGTAAGCAGAGTCAGCTCTTTATCCCGCAACAAATAGGCCCGACTATCTCCGATGTGAGCCACATAGACCTGTTCCCCGTGAAATAAAGCTGCTGTTACTGTGGTGCCCATGCCATAATACTGTTCCTGCTTCCCACGACTATAGATTTCAGTGTTGGCCTTTTCTAAGGCTTGTAAGAGCAGGTAATCCGGTTGGAAAGTCTCAAGCTGAGCAGGAGTAATAGACTCGTCAACGATCTGAATTGCCAGAGTACTGGCAACTTGCCCGCCCACATGACCGCCCATGCCATCAGCAACCACAAAAAGTCCTCTTTCCGGCGATACCAGGTAATTATCCTCATTGTCCTTTCTAACCAGTCCCACATCAGATAAAGCATTTACATACAAAATCATTACACCTCGATGCTCAACTACAACTATAGAAAAATTATATCAATATCATCGTGATTGGAAGCTTCCAGCTAATTGACCACAAGCAGCGTCAATATCATGTCCTTTTTCTTCCCTAATCACGGAATTTACACCGGCATCCTGTAATATTTTCTTAAATATTATAGCAGTTTCTCGCATTGGCCGCTTGAACTTTTTACCCAAAGTCTCTGCCACCACACTGCTCTCATTGATAGGTATCAGATTAACGTTGGCATTTAAACCAGATAATAATTGAACTAATTCTCTGGCATGCTGGGGTTGATCATTAAAATCCTTGATTAAAGTATACTCCATTGTGATCCGCCGTCCCGTTTTGGCTACATAGCGTCTACAGGCAGACAGTAATTCTTCCAGCGGATACTGCTTATTCACAGGCATAATCTTATTTCTCAAGGCATTATTCGGAGCATGAAGAGAAATGGCCAAAACCAAATCTAGTTTCTCCGCCGCTAACTCATCTATTTGCGGTACTAGTCCGCATGTAGAAACGGTTATTCTTCTGATTCCGATATTCTGACCGTCTTTATGATTTAATATTTTAATGCTTTTCAAAACAGCAGGCAAATTTAAAAGAGGTTCACCCATCCCCATATATACTACATTGCTAATTTTAAAATCCGGTATGGTTTGACGCAGATAAGCAGTGGTATCCAAAACCTGGCTAACAATTTCCGCCGTGGATAGGTTCCGTATAAAACCTAGTTTTGCCGTGGCACAAAAGCCGCAGCCCATGGGACAGCCAACCTGAGTGGAGATACATAAAGTATATCTGTTACGGGTTATGTCACCTTCATGATGTAGCAGTACACTTTCTATAGCCTGTCCGTCCCGAAGCTGCCAGAGCTGCTTTCGGGTTCCATCACGGCTAATTTGCTCCTGTAATAACCTTAAAGGATAAATATTCGCCTTTGCTGCTAACTGTTCCTGCACCTTAGGGCTGATATTAGTCATTTGCTCCCAGTTGCGTACGGCTTTATCATGAAGCCATTGGAAAACCTGCAATCCACGATAAGGCTTTTCCCCTATTGAATTAGCTATTGATTTTACTTCGTCTAGGGTTAGACCCCTCAACTCAGTGGATAAAGCAGGCATTCTCTCACCTCGATAATAGTATAGTCAATTTGACCTTTTTCTTAATCCTGCCAGAAAAAAACCCTCCATCTCATCAGCAAAAGGCAGGTACTGCCTCATTCCAGCGGAAAGCTCTTCTTCCTCCTGGGGACCTTCAGCCTGATAAGGCATGTTCTCACGCAAATCAATAAGTTCCATTTCTGGATATTGTGCAGTTATCTTCGTAATTACCTCATTATTCTCTTCCGGCTCTATGGTACAAGTGCTGTAGATTAACCAGCCTCCAGGCTGCAGAGTCTTTACAGCCTTCTTCATAATTTCTATTTGCAGAGCAGCCAAATCACCTATATCCTCCGGCTTTTTGCGCCAACGAGAGTCTGGTCTCCGTCGTAAGACACCTAGACCTGAACAAGGTGCATCCACCAGGATATAGGGATATTCCTCTCCAGGAGCAACCTCTAATTTAGTAGCATCCTGTAGGCGGGTCTCAATAATCCCAATCCCTAAACGCTGGGCTGTATCTTCAATTAAGCCTAACCGATGGCGATGAATGTCACAGGCTATAATAAGACCCCTATTATCCATCAATTGAGCTAAGTGGCTAGTCTTACCTCCCGGTCCAGCACAAACATCAATTACTCTACTAGCCGGCTTAGGGTTAAGAGCATGAGCAACTAGCATAGAGCTTTCGTCCTGCACCGTAAAATAACCGGCTTGAAAAGACTCTAAGCTTGTAAGAGGCGGAGCAGACACTAAGCGAATCCCTTCTGGTACTCTCCGGCTAACCTCAGCCTGACAACCCTCCTGCTCTAATTTTGCCATTAGTTCATCTCGACTAATAAGCAAAGTATTAGTTCTAATCCAAAGATCAGCTGGGCGATTATTAAATTCACAAAGCTGGCGTGTATTCTCGTGACCATAACGCTTCAACCAGCGCTCTATCATCCATTCAGGATGGGAATACTTAATTGATAGATATTTTACAGGATCATCTTCTAGTACCGGCCACTTAACCTTGGCAGGGTCACGCAAATAGCCTCGGAGAACACCGTTGATTAAGCCAGCAACCCCAGGATTAAAATACTTTTTTGCCATCTTAACAGCTTCATTAGTAGCTGCAGAAGGCGGGATCCGATCCAGAAATAAAAGCTGATAAAAAGCCATCCGCAAGATAATCCTAGGACCTATTTTCAATTTGCCAGGCTTAGCTACTAACCTACCTATCAGCCAATCTAAGAGCAGCTTGTACTTCACTGAACCATAAGTAAGCTCTGTAGCTAAGCCCCTCTCAGGACCAGATAGTTTATTTTCCCGCAAGTATTCATCAAGAACTAGGTTGGCATAAGCCCCTTTTTCAATCTCCAACAAGGCCTGATAGGCCAGATTACGTGAATTCATTTAGTCATTCCTTCTTCTGAACGCTCCAGAAAGAACCAATAACCTTAAGAGGTTAAGGAGTCCCACTAAAGCTGCGGCTACATAAGTCCAGGCTGCAGAGCTTAAGACGGCTCTGGTACCTTTAACCTCGCTACTTTCAAGAAAACCTTGATTTTGCAACATAGCCAAAGCTCTTGACGAAGCATTAAATTCTACCGGTAGAGTTATTAACTGAAAGAGCACAACTGCGGCAAAGAGATAAATCCCCACCCGTAGCAATCCAGGAAAGCTAAATAGCAATCCTATAAAAAATAAGGGAAAAGCCAGATGGGAGCTAAAATTAACTATCGGTACCAAGCTATTACGAATACCTAAAGGCAAATATCCTGTAGCATGCTGAACTGCATGACCAGTCTCATGGGCAGCTATCCCCAGTGAAGATAAGGAATTACCTTGATACACAGCTGGAGACAGCCGTACCGTATTAGTCCGGGGATCGTAATGATCTGATAGTTCACCTCGGATCATTTCCACCTTTGTATCATCAAGACCTTGGGAATTTAAAATTTTTCTAGCTACTTCAGCTCCACTTACCCCGCTGGAAGCAGTCACCCTTGTATAATGAAAATATGTGGATTTTACCTTGTATTGGGCATATAGGGCCAATAATATCCCCGGCAGCAAGATAATCATTGTTGGATCGAAATAAAAGTATGGAAACATCTTGTTCATCCCTCCGTTGTTAATATCTCGCCAGTAACAAGACGATAACCATTAATAAAGCTATCAGCAGGCATTGTCTTCTTACCTACCGGTTGCACCTCCGTCACCAGTAAACTTCCTTGTCCGCATTGGACTACAAAACCCTGACCCTTCCTTAGCTCTAGAACCTTTCCAGCCTGTTCTCCCCGATTATCTACTTCAATTACTCTGCTGCCACGTATTTTGAGCTTTTGATTCCGAAATATTGTATATGCACCAGGGATAGGAGCCAGCCCCCTCACCTGATTATGAATCCTCGTTGCTTCCCAATTCCAATCGATCTTCTCATCTTCCTTCTGCAACATAGAGGCATAGGAAGACAGTTCATCATCCTGAGGAATGGCCTGTATTTTTTGCTCCGGCCATAATCTCACAGTTTCCACAAGTAATCTTGCTCCTAGAGCAGCCAGGATATCATGTAATTCACCAGAGTTCATCTCCGGAGTAATCTCCACAGTTTCCTGTAAAAGCATATCTCCAGTATCCAGGCCTTCATCCATTAGCATAGTTGTAATTCCGGTCTTATCTTCGCCATTCATGATAGCTCGTTGAATAGGCGCTGCTCCTCGATAAGCTGGCAACAATGAGCCATGGACGTTAATGCAGCCAAACTTAGGAATTGCCAGGAGATCTGCTGGCAGAATCTGCCCAAAAGCAACTACGCAGATAAGATCTGGCTGCAACTCCTTAATTTTCGCTACGCACTCCGGCTCTCTGATCCGGCGTGGTTGAAAAATCGGTAGTCCCAATTCCAAAGCCTTTTCCTTCACTGGAGAATAAGCTAATTTTTGGCCACGGCCTTTGGGACGGTCCGGTTGAGTTATTACAGTTTGAATAGTATGCCCTTCATTGACTAATGCTTGTAACGAAGGGACGGCAAAATCTGGTGTACCCATAAATAGTATTGAAAGCTTTTTCATCTTATCATTCCTGCTCTATTTTTCTGATATTAGTTGCCTTATCTATATAAAGAATACCGTCCAAATGATCAATTTCATGCTGTAGTGCCCTGGCAGTTAAACCCTCTCTGGTTATCTCCACTTCCTTGCCTTCACGGTCTAAGGCTCTTACCTTTACTTTCATTGACCGCTCTACCTCTCCACTTAAGCCCGGAACACTCAAGCAGCCTTCCACATCTACGTAAGACCCCTCACATTCAATGATTTCCGGATTAACCAGCTCCAGTAAATCATCTTCCGCATCAACTACAATTACACGTTTAGAAATACCAATCTGCGGAGCCGCTAAACCAGCACCGTTAGCATCATACATTGTATCCTTCAGGTTAGTAAGCAGCTTTCTAATACTGTCATTAACCTCTTTAACTTCCTTCGCTTTCATTCTGAGAACTTCGTCACCATTTTGTACAATTTGATAGACAGCCATCTTAGTATATCCTCCTAATAATACTCGTATTTTTCTTACCCTCAGCGTTCAGCCAATTACCTAGGAGAAACCGAAATCATAGTAAGTTCTGAGCTTCCGGATCAATGATAACCCGTGGTTCCTCTGACATAGCCTGCAACTGCTCTCGTAAATATAGAGCTAATTCCTGCAAAATTGGCTGTGAACTGCCTTTTAAAATCAGATGATACCTATAGCGATTCTTAATCAGACTAATTGGAGCAGGGCTAGGGCCTAATATTTCAACATCCACTTGTTTTCTCTCTATTTCTATTTTAAGCATTTTGGCCAGATTTTCTACCCTGTCTCTGACCCCTTCTTCCCTAATTCCGCTAACCAATACTCGAGCCAACATGGTATAAGGAGGGTATTGCAGCAAGGAACGGTTAGCCATTTCCCCTTCACAAAAAGAATCATAATCATATCTGACTAAGCTAGGATATAGATAATTTTCAGGGTTATAAGTCTGAATTATTACTTCCCCCGGTATATCTCCTCTGCCAGCACGACCTGCAACCTGAGTTAGCAATTGAAAAGCCCGCTCAACGGCTTGGAAATCCGGCATATTAATAAGGGTATCAGGATTAATGATTCCTACTAATGTTACAGACGGAAAATCTAATCCTTTGGCAATCATCTGAGTGCCCACTAAAATCTGAGCCTTACCTTCTTGAAACTCCTTGAGAATTCTAGTATGACTACCTTTTTGTCTGGTAGTATCAACATCCATGCGCAGCACCTTAGCTTGAGGAAAAAGTCGGGTTGCTTCTTGGGCTACCCTTTCAGTACCGCTGCCAATATAGCGCATAAACCTACTACCACAAGACGGACACTGTTTAGGTAAAACCCTAGTATAATTGCAATAATGACAGACTAATTTGTTTTTAGCCTGATGATATGTCAAGGTTATGGCGCAATGTGGGCAGCTAAGAGAAGTTCCACATTCATGACAGAAAATGTAAGTATTAAATCCCCGCCTATTAATGAAAAGGATAGCTTGCTCCCCATCTGCTAAGACCTTCTCTAAAGCTGTATAGAGAGTTTGACTAAAAATACTGCTCTGGCTACGTTCAGACTGATTTTTTAGATCTACTATAGTCATATTAGGCATTGATCTTTGAGCAACTCTTTGGTTAAGGCGGAGTAGCTTATACTCACCACGTTGCACTGCCAAGAGCCGCGTCAAAGATGGCGTTGCCGAACCCATTACTACAACGGCTTGAAAAATCTCGGCTAATTTTATGACCACTGTCCTGGCATCATAGCGGGGATCAGGTTCACTCTGTTTGTAGGTACTTTCATGCTCTTCATCTACAATAATTAAACCCAAGTCACGAAAAGGTGCAAAGGCAGCAGAGCGTGGACCTACGATAACATTGGCCTGCCCTTCTCTGATCCTTTCCCATTCATCAAACCTTTCTCCTGCAGACAGTGAACTATGTAGGACTGCCACCTGCTCGCCAAAGGTCTCTAATAAAACGGCTGAGATTTGGGGTGTCAATGAAATCTCCGGAACCAAATATAGTACCTGTTTCCTACATTTTAAGGCTTCCTCTACAGCCTGGAGATAGACTTCTGTTTTACCACTGCCAGTTACTCCGTATAATAACCATTTATCTTGTTTTCCTTCCCGGATACTGCCGATTATCTTCTCAGCAGCCTCTTTTTGTTCCTCATTCAATTCAGCCGGGCGACTGCTTTTTAAGGTGATGCTCAAAGGATCCCTTAGCTCCTCTACAGCAGTCATAGTTAAGTATCCCTTCTGCTCCAAGGAGCTGACTGAGTAATCTACATTTCCTAGATCGGATTTTAACTGTTTCAGGGTCGTTGGCCCCTTTTTTTGTAAATACTCAATAATCTCAGCCTGCCGTGGAGCCTTAGCTGCTAAAACATCAGCTGCTGGACATTCTTCCGTCAGTTTAGCTAGCAATTGCTGTTTCTTTTGTACCCGTGGCAAAAAAATCTTATCTAAGCAGAGGTATTCCGATTTTAGTAAAAACTCTATGGCTTGATCTCCCGGAACACCTAGTTTCTGCAGCAATTTAGCACGGGACACCCCGTCGGGGTACTCTTTAACCAAGGCTAGAACTGCTTCCTCGTCTGGCCCCAGTAAGAGATCTCTTTTTGCAAAGTTGGGACCGGGTTTAAGGACTTTTTGTGCCTTTTGCCTAATCTGAGGAATCACAAATAAAGCAATGGCTTTATTCAAAGAACAAGCATAATAATAGCTCAACCAACGTGCCAATTCAATTCCCTGAGCTGTCACAACCGGTTTAGGATACAGCTTTTCCAGCACTTCTTTTATAGAGGGAATATCAGGCTTGACCTCAGAAAGATTTAAGATTAGCCCTTTCCGTTTATCCTGCCTAACAGGCACAGACACCATTAGGCCCACTTGGTAACCAGTCCAGTGAGCCGGTATTTTATAAGTCAATATTTGATCATAATTACTTGCCTGATGTAACAGTAATACATCACAATACATGGCATTTCCTTCGCAATAATTAGTATTAATTCTCATTATTTAATTATAACATAAAACTAAGAAGGCATGTCTAAACATGCCTTCAAGTCTAAAAAATTCTGTTTTTATTTTAGATTAAAGAAGCTCTTTAAATCTTTGACTTTATCTAAGCGCTCCCAAGGAAGGTCTAGCTCAGGACGGCCAAAATGTCCATAGGCAGCAGTCTGTTTGTATATTGGGCGACGTAAATCAAATGATTTAATGATTCCAGCTGGACGGAGGTCAAAGATTTCTTTAACAGCATCCACAATTTTTTCGTCGTCTATATTTCCAGTACCAAAAGTATCAATCATAATACTAACCGGACGGGCCACGCCAATAGCATAGGCTAACTGGATCTCACATTTATCTGCTAAACCGGCAGCTACAATATTCTTAGCCACGTGTCTGGCAGCATAAGCAGCCGACCGGTCCACCTTCGTAGGATCCTTGCCGGAGAAAGCTCCGCCTCCGTGACGAGCCATTCCACCATATGTATCAACAATAATCTTTCTACCAGTTAAGCCGGCATCTCCTAGAGGACCACCAATAACGAATCTACCAGTTGGATTAACTAGATAACGAGTATTCCGATCTACAAACTCAGGAGGTAGTACTGGCAGGATAACCTCTTCAATCATGTCGTCCCGGATATTTTCTACTTCTATACTAGGGCTATGTTGTGTTGAAACAACAATAGTTTCAATCCGCCGGGGTTTTCCGTCTTCATATTCAATCGTAACCTGAGATTTTCCGTCAGGACGAAGATAGGGAATAATTCCTTTTTTGCGACATTCAGACAAGCGCTGAGTTATTTTGTGAGCCAAAGAAATTGTCATCGGCATCAATTCTGGGGTTTCATTAGTGGCATAACCAAACATCATACCCTGATCACCGGCACCAATAGCTTCAATATCATCATCACTCATTTCGCCGGTTTTGGCTTCCATAGCCTTATCAACACCCATAGCGATATCTTTTGATTGTTCATCAATAGCAGTTAAGACTGAACATGTATCCCCGTCAAAACCATATTTGGCTCTGGTATAACCGATTTCATTAACAGTACTGCGTACAATTCTAGGGATGTCCACATAACAATTAGTTGAAATCTCACCCATAACCAGCACTAATCCGGTTGTAATGGCTGTTTCACAGGCAACTCTTGCCATAGGATCTTTTTCTAAGATAGCATCTAATACCGCATCTGAGATTTGATCGGCCACCTTATCAGGATGTCCTTCAGTAACCGACTCGGAAGTAAATAGCTTTCTGACCAATTTAAGATCTCACTCCTTCTCACTCTTGATTTTTATTATTTCACCCAGGAGTTCCCGAGCTACATCCGTTTTACTCATTTGGGCCAATTTACGACAGCTACCATCAGACCAAATGAAAGTAACAATATTAGTTTCACTATTGAAACCGGCTCCACTAGCCGTGAG
>JAPXME010000026.1:0-3045 GCA_033809185.1 Clostridiaceae bacterium | reverse complement strand
CGGTCACCCTTATCACTTCCCAATCCAGCCAGTATATCAGGATTACGCTCTAATTCCAGGATCAGTTCGCCATCTTGTTTTTTTATCTTTTGGCTACTGGCTTTTTGGGGACGATAATCTGCAACCGCCGCAGCTTTAATTACTACCTGAGCCTCAGAATAATGCTCTCTAACAGCCTGTTCCATTTCCAGGGCTGACTGAACCTGCACTACATTAACACCACTATAAGCTCTAAGGTTAGTAGGTCCGCTGATAAGAGTTACTTCAGCCCCTAGTAATCTAGCTTGGGCTGCTATGGCGTATCCCATCTTGCCACTGGAATGATTAGTTATATAACGAACAGGATCTAGGGCTTCCCTAGTCGGTCCGGCTGTGATTAAAAACTTTTGCCCTAAAAGAGGCTTGTCTTTAACCAGCAAATATTCAGCCGCCTCCAGAATATCCTCAATATCAGCTAAGCAGCCTTGTCCTTCGTAACCGCAAGCCAACATCCCCGTTCCCGGTCCTACAAAATGATATCCTAATTCAGTAAGCCGCTGGATATTAGCCTGGTTCACTGGGTTCTGATACATGTTCACATTCATTGCCGGTGCAAAAAGAACCGGTGCCTTTGTAGCCATGATAGTTGTAGATAAAAAATCATCAGCAATACCATGGCATACTTTGCCTAGAATATTGGCTGTTGCCGGAGCGATCAAAAATAAATCGGCCTGATCGGCCACAGCAATATGCTCTACATTCCAGCGGACTGGTTCAGCAAACATTTCACTATAGACAGGGTTTTGCGATAAAGTCCGCAAGGTTAGCGGAGAAATAAATTCCTTAGCCGACTCAGTCATAACACAAATAACCTGAGCTCCGGCTTTTTTCATCCTGCTTACCAGCTCTGCGGCTTTATAGGCAGCTATACCCCCTGTAACCCCTAGAACTACTGTTTTATCCTTAAACATCATTTAATTACCCCTTATTTAATCCCACCTTGGGGGGCTTCTATTTCAATTTTGCCTTCGCCAATTTCAGTGAGAGCTATACTAACAGCCTTATTACCGACACCCTTGGCTTGAGTTTCTTCATCGAGTAGAAGTTCTGCTCCATCTGTAATTTGTCTGGCTCTCTTAGCAGCTGCTACTGATAAAGCGTATTTGGAATCCATTTTATCCATTAAATTATCTATGGAAGGTTGGTGCATTCTTTGGTCACCTCCTCATAAAATTCAGAAAATCTTTCTGTACGACATCTTTCCGCTGTAATTATCGCTTCAACTTTTGAAACAGCTTCGTCAACATCCTCATTAACAACCACATAGTGATATTCAGGCAAGTGAGTTAACTCTTCATTAACCTTATTCATGCGTTTGGCAATTTCTTCTCCATTCTCCGTACCCCGACAAGTTATCCGACGTACCAACTCATCACGAGACGGCGGGAGAATAAAAATAAAGATTCCTTCTGGTTTCTTTGCTTTAATCTGCATAGCACCTTGTACATCAATTTCCAAGATACAATCCTTGCCCTGCTTAAGCAAATCATCTACATATTTCTTAGGAGTACCGTAATAATTGTCATAAATCTTCGCCCATTCTAGAAGTTCATCATCTTGAATTAATTTTTTAAAAGCTTCTTCTGTATAGAAGAAATAATCCTTGCCCTCTATCTCTCCTTGACGGGGTCGGCGGGTTGTTGCCGAGACAGAATACTCTATATTAGTAACCCTTTTTAGTAGTTCCTTACATATCGTGCCTTTTCCCACCCCTGAAGGGCCAGAGATTACAATAAGTAAGCCATCATTAATACTAGTCATAATTAAGACCTACAGCACCGATTCTTCATTTTGATTAACTTCTTTGGAATCAAGACGATGGGCGACAGTCTCCGGCTGAACTGCTGAAAGGATTATATGATCACTATCAGTAATTACTACTGCCCTAGTCCTTCTACCATATGTAGCATCGATCAGCCTACTATTATCCCTGGCTTCTTGGATAATTCTCTTGATTGGGGCAGATTCAGGGCTGACAATTGCAACAATCCTATTGGCCGCTACTATGTTGCCAAAACCAATATTGATTAATTTTATTTCCATATTGACCTCCCAATATTATTCGATATTTTGGACTTGTTCCCGTAGTTTTTCCAATTCACTCTTCATTTCAACCACATCTTGGGTTATTTCTAGATCATTGGCTTTGGAACCTATGGTATTTATTTCTCTATTCATTTCTTGCAAGAGGAAATCCAACTTCCGGCCAATAGGGTTATCTTCCAGTAAAATTTGTTTGAATTGATCGATATGACTATCTAAGCGGACGATTTCTTCTGCAATACAAGCCCGATCAGCGAAAAAAGCTACTTCTGTAGCAAGTCTGACTTCATCAACTTGCCCGCTGTCCAATAATTCTTGAAGCCGGGCCTGAAGTTTATCACGATATTGGCTTACAACCAAAGGACTACGCTCTTTAACCTTAATGTTCAACTCAGCAATGATGGTTAAACGCTTAATTAGGTCGTCATGTAGCTTCTGGCCTTCAACTTCCCGCATCTTCAACAGGTTGGACATAGCTATTTCTACAGCTTGTAAAATCTCTTGTTCGATCTTAGCCATATCCTCTTCAGGCTCAGCCACTTTTAAAATATCCGGTAATTGAGCTAGACTACTTACCCCCATATCCTCAGTGGCGTTGGTGGTTTCAGCCAATTCCTTCAATGCTTTATAATACGCCAAGGCCAAGTCTTTGTCAACCTGAACCTGACGCTCTGGAGGACTGACATTCTCAATTTTTAGATAGACTTCAATCCTTCCCCGAGTGACATAATTTAAGACAATTTTGCGCACAGAATCCTCAAGAATATTGTATTGTCTGGGCATCTTTACTAAAACTTCATTGTAGCGGTGATTAACTGACTTAATCTCAGCTACTACTTGTTTTAACTCACCAGTATACTCTCCCCTGCCAAAACCAGTCATACTTCTAAGCAATGTCTCTACCTCCGAAATCTCATCTACCGGCTCACCTAACAATACCATGTAAATAGTATATCCTAACAT
>JAPXME010000025.1:0-14742 GCA_033809185.1 Clostridiaceae bacterium | reverse complement strand
CCCTTTTGTTTGTAGAAAAAAAGTAAGTACATCCTAGTAAAGGTGACGTTGCAATGTTAGAAAAGGTTTGGAACACAATTAGCACATATAATTTGATTGAACCAGGGGAATTAGTTATTGTCGGGTTATCAGGCGGACCCGACTCGTTGGCTTTGTTACATTCTTTACACTTATTAAGTGAAAAGGGTAAATTTAGTTTGCATGCTGCTCATCTTAACCATTCATTCCGTGGCCGCCAAGCAGACGAAGAAGCAGAATGGGTAAGAGCGACTGCTGAATCATGGGGGATACCTTGTACTGTTAAAAAGGTTGATGTGCCGGCCATAATTAAGAGAACTGGCTTATCTCCTCAAGATGCCGGACATCAACAAAGGCAGGAATTTTTCTTATCATTACTGAAGGAACACAAGGGTCAAAAAATCGCTTTAGGTCATCACGCCAACGATCAAGCAGAAACAATTATCATGCATCTGTTAAGCGGCGCTGGAGCAGAAGGATTACAGGGAATAAGACCTTTTAATCCACCACTCATCAGACCTTTACTATGGATAAGTCGAAGGGAGATCGAGGAATATTGCCGACAGAATAACTTAGATCCCCGTCACGATCCTAGCAACAAAGAGAATGTTTATTTGCGTAACAAAATTCGCAATCAATTAATACCTTGGATTGAAGAAAATATTAACCCTAGTTTAGTAGGAACATTGCAAAAGACAGCCGCTATTTTGCAGAGTGAGGAAGATTACTGGGAGGGTGTAATTTCTTATTTTATGCAGCAGAATACCAAAAGTACTGCCAATACAGTTCGTTTAAAGCTTTCTGAATTTGGTAATGAGCCTCAGGCAGTACAAAGGAGAGTCGTAAGAAGGATTTGGCAGCAGATCACAGGAGAACAAGGGCCTTCCTTTCAATATGTGGAAGATATCTGTCAATTAGCTCTTAAAGGTCAAGTAGGTAAAAGGCTTGAATTAACCCAAGGATTAACAGTATTAAGGGAGTATCAGGATCTTCTTTTTTGTTTAGATTATCAAGAAGAGTCTGCTAGTCCTCTTACTCCCCGGAGCCTTATTATTCCTGGAGATAATGAGCTGCCGGAAAAGGGTTTAGTAATTAGAGCTTCCCTTAGTAAAGAAAAACCAAGCCCGGAAAGGAACAAGATTTATCTTCCTTATTCAGAAGGTAACTTGCCGCAACTGGTTATTCGCTCTAGACAAGGGGGAGATTGGTTAAGCCCCAAAGGTATGAAGGGACGTAAAAAGTTAAAGAAATTTTTGATTGATAGCAAAATTCCCCGGAACCAAAGAGATGGCCTTCTGCTTCTGGCTGAAGGGGATGAGGTGCTGTGGATTCCCGACCTCTTTGTTGGGGAAAGAATAAATAGCCAAGAAACTGCTGAGGGATATATCGTTTTAGATATAATTCAGAACATAAAGAGCTAAAGCCTTATAATTACTTTATTTCCGCGGGATCAAGCGAATTGAAAAAAGAACTGTAATATGATAAAGTAGATGGGTATAATTACAAATGAAGAAACTGTGTAAGGAGGAAATTCGTGAACAAAGTTTATAAGAATTTATTCATATATATAATAATTGTTGGAATAATAATCTACATTGCCAGCGGTATTAGGATCCCCCAATCAGTGGAAGATCCTTTTGATAATGATTATAAAGCTTTCTACAGTGCTCTGGAAAACGGACAGATTCAAGAGATTCACATTGTTCAAGAGGAAGATGTCCGTATCATAACTGGTACCCTCAAAGGGACAGGGAAGCCTTTCCGGCTGAATGGTCCTGTTGAAGATGAGGATTTAATCGAACTAATTAAGACGAAAGAAATCCGTTTTACCAACGAACCTGCTCCTCAACCAAGTATTTGGTTTAACATATTAGGCTACGGTGTAGTTATCGTCTTGTTCGTAGTAGTAATGCTGTTTGTGTTGCAGCAAACCCAAGGCGGAGGCAACAGGGTAATGCAGTTTGGTAAAAGTAGAGCCAAAATGCATACTGATGGAAAGAAGAAAATAACTTTTGATGATGTAGCCGGTGTTGATGAGGTTAAAGAGGAGCTGGAGGAAATTGTTGAGTTCCTAAAAGCGCCTAAGAAGTTTACAGAATTAGGAGCTAAAATCCCTAAAGGCGTGTTGCTTTTTGGTGCGCCTGGTACAGGAAAAACCCTACTAGCTCGTGCTGTAGCAGGGGAAGCTGGGGTACCTTTTTTTAGTATTAGCGGATCAGATTTCGTGGAAATGTTTGTAGGTGTAGGTGCTTCCCGAGTTAGAGACCTTTTTGAACAGGCTAAGAAAAATGCCCCTTGCATAGTTTTCATTGATGAAATTGATGCGGTGGGCCGTCAGCGTGGAGCCGGTCTAGGTGGTGGTCATGATGAACGGGAACAGACCTTAAACCAATTGTTAGTGGAGATGGATGGTTTTAGTCCCAATGAAGGAATTATCGTGATTGCAGCAACGAACCGTCCCGATATTCTTGACCCGGCATTACTCCGGCCTGGGCGATTTGATAGGCAAATTGTTGTGGATATCCCTGATATTAAAGGCAGAAAAGAAATATTACAGGTTCATGGCAAGGGCAAACCCCTTGAGGATGAAGTTGATTTAGATGTGTTAGCTCGTAGAACACCAGGCTTCACTGGTGCTGACCTCTCTAACCTATTTAACGAGGCAGCTCTCCTAGCAGCCCGTAGGAACAAGAAGAAGATTAGCATGGAGGAACTGGAAGACTCCGTGGAACGGGTAATTGCAGGTCCAGAGAGAAAGTCAAGAACAATGAGTGACTTCGAGAAAAAACTGGTTGCCTATCATGAAGCCGGTCATGCTCTGGTGGCTGAATTATTGCCCCATACAGATCCTTTGCATAAAATTTCAATAATCCCTAGGGGTAGAGCCGGAGGTTATACCTTGCTCTTACCTAAAGAGGATCGTCGTTATATTACTCGTTCGATGCTCTTAAACCAGGTGACGATGCTCCTGGGTGGTCGCATGGCAGAGAAACTGGTCCTAAATGAGATTAGTAGTGGAGCCCAACACGACTTGGAGCGGGCAACAGAGTTGGTTAGAAAGATGATTACTGAATATGGTATGTCAGATGAGTTGGGTCCTCTTACCTATGGTCGTAAGCAGGAACAGGTATTCTTGGGAAGAGATATTTCTAGAGACCGTAATTACTCTGAAGCAGTAGCATATTCAATTGATAAGGAAGCTCGCAGGATAATTGAGGAATGTTATCAGGAGGCTGAAAAACTCCTATCAGAAAATATGGAAGCCCTCCATGCTATTGCTAACACTCTGATGGAGCAAGAGACTATTGAGGCCCATGAATTTGCTGAGCTATTAAAAGAACTGGGCATCCCTACACCACAGAAGGAAGAGCCCCTTGTTGAATAGGGGTATGAAGAATAACAAGAACTAGTAGTACCGATTCCTCGCCCAGAAATATCTAAACTCATCCCGTAAGGAACAGCTTATCAGTCGAAATTCGCCTTCCTGGCTCAGTTCTCCTTGCCCGGCACGTCCTGTGCCGGGCTAAGCTGTTTCTCTATATAATTAAAGGAGTTGTAGGTAAAAGTATAGGATATTGGAATAGCGCAGATAAACCGTTATAATTAGGAATAATAATGTAGCTCACACTGATTAGGGGGTAATTATGGATATTAACTTGCAAGTAGGCTTAAAGGGTGAAAGTAAAGATGTGGTTACAGAAAAAAATACTGCAGTTGCTTATGGTAGTGGAGGAGTTGCTGTCTATGCCACTCCGGCCATGATTGGCTTGATGGAGAATGCTGCTTTGTCTGCAGTAGATCCTCATTTGCCTGAAGGAATGGCTACAGTAGGTACGGAATTAAATGTAAAGCATCTGTTTGCTACTCCTATGGGAATGGTAGTCAGAGCCAAGGCTGAATTATTGGAAGTAACTGGTAGGCGGTTGGTCTTTAACCTGGAAGCCTATGATGAGCTGGAGAAGATTGGTGAGGGTACCCATGAAAGATATATAATTAATATCGAAAAATTTCTTAAAAAGACCGCTGATAAGTTAGAATCGAAAAGATAAGGAAGTGAAGAGATGATGAAAACAGATATCGAAATAGCTCAAGAAGCGCAGATGTTTCCCATAGCTGAGATTGCCCGGAATTTGGGGATCGAAGAGGATGAGCTGGAGCTCTATGGTCGCTATAAGGCCAAGCTACCCTTAAAGCTGTGGGATAAACTACAGCACAGGCCTGATGGGAAATTGGTTTTAGTTACGGCTATCACTCCCACACCGGCGGGAGAAGGAAAAACAACTACAACGGTAGGTTTGGGCCAAGCATTGTGCCGCTTAGGTCAAAAAGCGGTTATTGCCCTCAGAGAGCCTTCCCTAGGTCCTAGTTTTGGGATTAAGGGTGGGGCTGCTGGAGGCGGGTATAGTCAAGTAATACCTATGGAAGATATCAACCTGCACTTCACAGGTGATATTCATGCCATAACAGCGGCTCACAATTTATTGGCAGCCTTATTAGATAATCATTTGCATCAAGGAAATGAGCTAAATATCGATCCACGTCAGGTTGTGTTGAGACGGGTGATGGATCTGAACGAACGGGCTTTGCGTAACATAATAATCGGCTTAGGTAGTAAAGTAGATGGCGTTCCCCGGCAGAGTGGTTTTGATATTACAGTAGCCTCAGAAGTTATGGCTATTCTTTGTATGGCTGTGGATTTAACGGATCTAAAGGAGCGCTTGGCTCGGATAGTTGTAGCCTATACATACGATGGTAAGCCTGTCACGGCTGGAGATTTGAAAGCAGAAGGCTCCATGGCTTTATTGTTGAAGGATGCTATTAAACCTAACTTGGTTCAGACCTTAGAAAATACTCCTGCTTTTGTTCATGGCGGGCCTTTTGCCAATATTGCCCACGGTGCAAATACGATAATGGCCAGCAAAATGGCCTTAAAACTAGGCGATATTCTAGTAACGGAAGCTGGTTTCGGTGCAGATTTGGGAGCGGAGAAATTCTTTAATTTGGTCTGTCCTAATGCAGGCTTTAAACCTGATGCTACAGTTCTAGTGGCGACTGTTCGTGCTTTGAAAATGCACGGTGGAGTAGCCAAGAGTGATTTAAGTCAACCTAATACAGAGGCTTTAACTAAAGGTCTAGCCAATCTGGAAAAGCATATTGAAAACATTCAAAAGTTTGGTGTGCCTGTGGTAGTTGCTCTTAACCACTTCCCGACGGATACAGATGAGGAAGTTAATATTGTGCTACAACGCTGTCAAGAATTAGGTGTAGAAGCTGCTCTTTCTACTGTTTTTGCTGAAGGTGGCAAAGGTGGAGAAGAATTGGCCCGTAAAGTAATGAATGTCTTAGACAATCAGTCCAGTGATTATCACAAGCTCTATGATTGGGCCCTGCCTATGGAGGAAAAAATAACAATTATTGCCCGAGAAATATATGGGGCCGATGGGGTTACATTTTCCAAGGAGGCCCAGCAAGCAATTCGAAGGTATGAAGAGTTGGGCTACGGTAAATTGCCGGTTTGTATGGCTAAGACTCAATATTCATTCTCCGATGACCCCACTAAGCTAGGAAGGCCTCAAGGATTTACCGTCAATATTAGAGAGGTCAGATTATCTGCTGGGGCAGGATTCCTGGTGGCTTTGACAGGTAGTATTATGACTATGCCTGGTTTGCCGAAAAAACCTGCTGCAAATGAAATCGATATTGATGAAAAGGGAAGAATCACAGGGCTTTTCTAAGAGATAGCCCAAATCTAAAAAATCTCTGGGATATAAGATGGTAGTTCCTATAATATATCTTCTTCTTTTGAGTGGGGACACTGATCAAGGCAGACGAAAGTCCCCAACTTTTTCTTAATCCCGGATTTTAAGGGGTGATTTTTTGCGCGGACCATATTTATTAGAATTAAAAGAATCAGAAGAACTTTTGATGATGTATGAAAAGATAGGTTGTGACCCTGGAGGCAGCAGGATCATGCTGTCTAAAGCTAAGATATATCCATTATTAATCAAGGACCTTAAAAGTCCTGCGGCCAATATCCTCAAGCAGCATATGCTTTCCTTAGGCGGGGAGGCAGTTGTGCCCCGTTGGGTGATTAATAACTCTCAAACGACCGCTGATGTGTTGTTGCTGGGAACTATCAAGGAATACGGGCTTTTAACGGAAAAGTTGCGACAACAGCCTTGGGGCTTGCCGGATTTAAGTCAAAAAATCTCTGACTTAGTGCGGAATTTATCTAAGTCCAAAGGTCTGCTCTGGGAATGGGCAGACGGCAAGAAATTGGAACTAGGTAGGGGAACCAAAGTGATGGGTATTTTGAATATCACTCCCGATTCCTTTAGTGATGGCGGTCAATACTTCACTCCCCAAAAAGCCTTGGAGCGAGCTCAGGCCATGGTGGCAGAGGGAGCAGATGTTATTGATGTAGGGGGAGAATCAACTCGTCCTAACAGTCAGCCCATTACTGCTGAAGAGGAATTAGAACGCCTTAAACCTGTACTGGAGTTATTAGTAAAGGAGTTGCCTGTTCCGGTTTCACTAGATACTTATAAGGCGGAAGTAGCTGCCGCAGGACTGGAATTAGGGGTTCATATTATTAATGATGTGGGCGGCGGTATGAGGGACCCTAAGATGGCTGAAGTCGTGGGCAAATATCAGTGTCCTGTTATCGCTATGCACAATCCTGTGGCCAATAGTGGTGATCTCTATCCCTATACAGATGTGGTGGCCGATGTGGTGGATAGTTTATTGGCCAGTCAGAATGCTTTTAAGCAGGCAGGTTTAGAGGAGAGCAAAATTTGTCTGGATCCTGGCATTGGTTTTGGTAAGACTGTGGAACAGAATCTGAGTTTGATTAAGCATATCCGCGCATTGCAGAACCTTGGCAGTCCGGTTCTCTTGGCTGTATCCCGCAAAGGATTTATCGGTCGGGTTCTAGATACAGAAGTGACGGATCGTCTAGAAGGGTCTTTAGCTGTAGCTGTCTGGGCTACAACTCAAGGTGTAGATCTTCTGAGGGTTCATGATGTACAACAGACTGTTAGGACAATTAAGATGACGGAGGCTATCTTAGAGAGGTAGGGAGTAAATGGTGGCACAGGATAAAATTATTTTGCAGGGTATGAAGTTCTATGGATATCATGGAGTATTGCCCGAAGAAAAGAACTTGGGTCAATGGTTTGAGGTTGATTTAGAATTGCTAGGCCCTTTTACTAAAGTGTCCGTTACTGATCAGGTCGAGGATACCTTGGATTATAGCCAGATTTATCAAGAGATACGCTGTCTGGTAGAAGGGGAAAGTATTAATCTTATAGAGACACTTGCTGTTAAAATAGCTGATCTGGCACTAACTTATCCCTTAGTAGAAGTAGTCAAGGTCAGAGTGAGGAAGCCTCAAGCACCTTTAGGTGGACCTCTGGATTATGCAGCCGTAGAAACAGTGAGGAGTAAAAAACAGTGAGCTCTAAAGAAATATATTTGTCCCTAGGCAGTAACCAAGGGGATTCTCTGGAATATTTACTTCAAGGAATTTTAGCCTTGGCCGAAAACGAGATTGAAATTGACAGAGTTTCGTCTATTTATAAGACGGAGCCAGTAGGTTTTACTGCTCAGGATGATTTTCTTAATATGGTAATTCAAGCTACCACTGCATTAGAACCTTTAGAATTATTGCATTGCTGTCAAGAGATTGAGAAGGGGCTTCATAGAATACGTACCCAGCGGTGGGGACCTCGTACTTTGGATATTGATATTCTGTTTATCGGACAGGAAAAGATTTGCTTGCCTGAGCTTACCGTTCCTCATCCTCGCTTAACAGAAAGGGCCTTTGTTTTAGTCCCTTTACAGGAGATTGCCCCTAAACTTTTTCAAAGCCTAAGAGTGACTATACCAACCCAAAAAATTTCCTTGCTTATTGACAAGCCTGATGTTAAAATGATGCTGGAAAAGCGAGGATTGAATCTTACAAAGCCTTGTTGAGATTGTTAAAAGGCATCCTTAAGGAGCTTTATTAACAGGGTATTAACAAGGGGAATAAAGCAAGATTTCACAATAAAACCATATTACCGCACGGAGCCAAAAAGGACCGGGACGGAAGGTGAAAAAACAAAAGTCGAAGCGAAGGCTTTTTTGACCTTTCTTTTATTACGGTCAAAAAAGCCTTTTTTGCTTGTACGGAAATAGGTCCATGACCGTAAGGCGATTATGGCAATAAGAATGACTTGCTTGCTGATTATTTAAGATGTCTTGCTCTTTGAAAAATCAATAATAGTTGGACGGACAAGCAATCGTTGGATAAAAGAGAACGCATTAATAACAGGCAGGGTGTGGTTACCTTGCATATTCAAATTCATTTTGCTAAAATTAAACGGCTTGGAGGTAAGAGTTTATGAAAACAAAACTATCAACTCGTAGTATTGTGATCGCAGGTATGTTGGGTGCCATAGCGATTTTTTTGGGTGCTACTGGTATAGGGATTTTCCCAGTACCAACTCCAGCAGGTAAGGCTACAATTATGCATGTGCCAGCAATTATCGGTGGAGTTATTGAGGGTCCTATTGTAGGAGCATTAGTCGGACTTATCTTCGGAATTTTCAGCTTTACTAGTGCTACATCGGTTATGGCTTCTGACCCAATAGTGGCGATTTTACCTAGAATATTTATTGGGGTTGTAGCGTATTACGTTTATTATTTAAGTGGGAAGAATAAGAACTGGGGGTCAGCCTTAGCGGCTATCGCCGGAACCTTGACTAATACTATTGGATTTTTGGGAATTTCCGTGCTACGGGGGTATTTACCTTTGAAAGCGGCAGCTTTCAGTGTAGTAACAAATGCACTGCCGGAAATAATTTTTGCAGTAGTTATTGTAGTAATTTTAGTAAAGGCTTTAGATAGGTTTAAGTTATCATCAGCAAAATAATGGGGTGTGAAAAATGCTGCTCGTCCTGGACGCAGGAAATACTAATATGGTGCTAGGTATCTATCAAGAAGAAAAATTAATTAAGCACTGGCGTTTATCAACGGATCGGAGACTGACCGCCGATGAATATGGAATGAATATCTGCAATCTCTTTGTCTACGGCGGCCTTGATTATCATGACATCAAAGATATTGTCATCTCTTCTGTAGTACCACCAATTATGCCTACTTTAGAGGAAATGGCACGGAAGTATTTTAAGGTTGAGCCATTGATTATCGGACCCGGTGTTAAAACAGGTATGTCCTTACATTATGATAATCCCAGGGAAATCGGGGCAGATCGGATAGTCAATGCTGTGGCAGGCTATGAGCTGTATGGTGGTCCCTTGATCATTGTGGATTTTGGCACGGCCACGACTTTTTGTGTAATAAGTGATAAGGGAGAGTATATGGGAGGCTGCATTACAGCTGGCCTTGCAATTGCTACAGAAGCTCTTTTCCAACGGGCAGCGAAGTTGCCACGTATTGAATTAGTTAAGCCTAATAGTATTATCGGACACAATACTGTCAACAGTATGCAAGCTGGCTTAATCTATGGTTATATTGGCCTAGTTGACGGTATTGTTAAACGGATTAAGGACGAACTGGGAACTGAGGCCTATGTGGTTGCTACCGGTGGGGCGGCAGAACTTGTAAGCTCTGATTCAGAAACCATTGATAAAGTGGATCAACTCTTGACTTTAGAAGGATTAAGGATTATTCATGGTCGTAACAAAAGACCACATCATCATAAAAAATAGGTGGTGTGACCTATCTGGAAAATAGGCGCAATAGAAATTCCCAACCAAGTTGTTCTGGCTCCTATGGCCGGAGTTACCGATAAAGCCTTCCGGCTGATAGCTAAAGAGCAAGGCTGTGGATTGCTATATACTGAAATGATTAGTGCTAAGGCTTTGATCTACAATAATCAACGGACCTGTGCCATTCTGGATTTGGCAGGAGAACAGCAGCCCATTGCAGTACAGCTTTTTGGTTCAGAACCAGAGGTAATGGCCGAAGGTGCACTGATTGCAGTGGCTAACGGGGCGCAACTATTAGACATTAATATGGGTTGCCCGGTGCCTAAGGTTGTGCGTTGTGGTGAAGGTTCTGCCCTTCTAAAAAACCCTGAGCTGGCTGCGAAAATTGTCCAAGCTATGGTCAAAGCTGTAGATGTACCTATTACAGTAAAGATGAGACTGGGTTGGGACGAGCAGCACCTTATAGCAGTTGAGTTTGCTCAAAGAATGGAGGCTGCTGGTGTGGCCGCGGTGGCTGTCCATGGGCGGACTAGAGAACAATATTACGCAGGTAAGGCTGATTGGACCATCATAGGCCAAGTCAAAAAAGCAGTCTCCATACCAGTAATCGGTAATGGCGATATTTGGCAACCGGAGGATGGAAAAAGAATGATCGAAGAAACCAGTTGTGATGCTATTATGCTAGGGCGGGGTGTAATGGGTAATCCCTGGCTGATAGGGAATACCCTGCGACTTCTAACAACTGGGGAGCAAGGCCCATATCCTACTCCTCAGGAAAAGATCACCATGGCTCTTCATCATTTAGATTTGATGATTAGTTTTAAAGGAGAAGAGATAGGGGTCAGGGAGATGCGCAGCCATCTAGCCTGGTATTTAAAAGGGCTGTCTCATTCGGCGCCTGTAAAAGAAGCTATCTTCAGAGCTAAAAAAAGATCTGAGATTGTTGGGCTTTTAACCGATTATCTAAATAAGTTGTCTTAGCTTCTTTCAAGTTCCCGCAGTTTATCTGCAGGAACTTTTTTGTTGGTTACTGCTACTAAGATTACAATTACTTTGGGCAAATTAATGACCTTGATGAGTCATAATTTACAAACACCTAAAATACTATGAAGGAAACGAGGCTATGAAACTAAATATTCTATAAGAATACAGGGGGTAAATATACTATCTATAAAGGTAGTCAAATAATACAGAAGGAGTGATATAAGATGGAATTTGCTGTCCTATATCATCCTGAGGATATAAGTCAGGTTCGTTTAGTCTATCCGTTGCTAGAAAAAGTACCTGATAATATGTTGAGACGGTTTCTACCTTATTTACCTCCTTGTAGTGCTGGCTTTTTTCAGAATAAGGCTAATGAATACATAGGTCGGGCCATAATCTGTCCTTTGTTACCGGAGCATTTTATTGTTCTTTCTTCTCAGGTGATTAGTCAAAAAATTAATTCTTGTCTTAAAAAAGCTGAAAAAACGAAGGCTCAAGTAATTGGATTAGAAGGTTTAATAGCTTCTTACTATGAGGGGGGATTGTTAGAGCTAAAACAGGAAAAACTTCAGTTAACTACTGGTTTACTACTAAATACAGCGGCCTTTCTGAATAAGGCTCGTCGGAAGGCGGAACAGTTAGGACTTGATTGGGCTCAAAATCAGATAGTACTGGCAGGTGCTCTTGGTCAGGAAGGAGAAACCTGGATTAAATTACTGGCTCAGGAAGCAAGCTCTCTTGTACTTACATATACTGATGCTGGTTGGGATAAGAGTTTTGTCAGTAGAATTATCTATGAAACGGGCTTGGCCGTAAAAACAACTACTAATTGTGGTAGGGCTTTGAGTCAAGCGGATATAATTTTCTTCCATCATTTGCGGCCTGAGGATATTAAAGAGGCCTATCAATTAAAGCCGGGAGCCTTAGTTTGCAGTATTTTGCCCTATTCCGGTTGGCGGGAAAAACTACAGGGGCGTTCCGATATTACCTATATAGAAGCTCCAGCATACAAATCGCCGGCAAGCTTGATTTTTACGAGTAAGGCTCCTGATTATCCAGACAGGTTTACCTCTTTGGCTGAAACATTAGTTCTGTTTTGGGAGCAGAGGGCTGAATTAAATTTTCCTGAATTGAAATACTCAGGAAGGGATATCACTAATAAGCAGATAGAATTAGCGTTAAGTCTAGCGAAGAAATATAAGCTACAGCTATGATTCGGAAGAGACATTACCACCTTAACGAAGAGTTTTGACCATAGGCCATAGTAATGTAATTCCGTTGACCTTGACAAAAATAATAGCCCTCTATATAATGTCCTTTAGGAATTTTAGCTAATTCTAAATAAACTCTAAATCACAACATAGACACAAGCACTGCCGGTTGCAGTGCTTGTTAGTGTAAATATTATCCTGATAGGGTGGAGTATCCTTAACTTTAGTCAAGGGAGCGAAGAGAATGGCAGAAAAAGAGGTAATCCTTACTTCAGAAGGCCTAGCCAAATTAGAACAAGAGCTAGAGCTTCTAAGAGGAGTTAAAAGAAGAGAGGTCGCTGAAAGAATCAAACAAGCCATAGAATTTGGTGATATCAGCGAGAACTCTGAGTATGAAGATGCCAAAAATGAACAAGCTTTCATTGAAGGACGAATCATAACCCTGGAAAAAATGCTACGTAATGCTAAAGTAATTGAACCCGTGGGGGATAACAAAACAGTGCAAATTGGCACTAGAATCACTCTGAAGGATCTGGAATACGGTGATGAGATAGAGTATTATTTAGTTGGTTCGGCCGAAGCTGATCCAATGAATAATCGGATTTCCTATGAGTCACCAGTGGGAAAGGCGATTTTAGGCAAGAAAAAGGGAGATGTTGTACAGGTTGAGGTGCCTGCTGGTAAATTGAAATACAAGATTATTAACGTTACACAGTAGGTGTACAGATTAAGTTTCTGAATCAAATTTGCAGTAGAAATCTACAAATTAGATTGAGTTACGAATCTAAGAATCTAAGGTCCGTGATTTTTTCAGATAAGTTTGCCAGCGACTCACTTTGTATTGTGGGGCCAGTTAGTAACCGAAGGGAAGATTATAGTGGAAATAGGACAAACTGATTTTAATGAACAAATGAAAATAAGATTAGATAAGATCCGTCAATTGAGTGAAAAAGGCATAGATGCCTATGGAGCAAGATTTTCACGTACTCATTTGACAGAGGAAATTATTAATTCTTTTGAGGAATTAGAGGGTAAAGAAGTTACAGTTGCTGGTCGACTGCTCTCTAAACGTGATATGGGGAAAGTTGCCTTTGCCCATATCCAGGACATGAGTGGACAAATCCAAATCTATGTTCGAATTAACGATGTAGGTGAAGAAGCCCACGAATTATTTACTAATATGATAGATTTGGGAGATATTATCGGGGTAACTGGGTTAGCTTTTAGAACTAAAAGAGGCGAGATCTCGGTCCACGCTCAGAAGATAACCCTGCTTACTAAAGCTTTACGCCCTTTGCCTGAAAAATGGCATGGACTGAAGGATGTAGAGTTACGTTATCGTCAGAGATATCTTGATCTGATAGTCAACCCTGATGTGCGGAAGGTATTTATTCAAAGAAGTAAAATAATCCAAGCTATGCGCCGCTATCTTGATGGATTAGGTTTTCTGGAGGTAGAAACTCCAACAATGCATGCCATTGCTGGCGGAGCAACTGCTCGTCCTTTTATTACTCATCATAATGCTCTAGATATTGATTTGTATATGCGTATTGCATTAGAGCTACATTTGAAGAGACTAATTGTAGGCGGACTAGAAAGGGTTTATGAGATTGGTCGGGTATTTCGTAATGAAGGTATTTCTACCCGTCATAACCCTGAATTCACTATGATGGAATTATATCAGGCCTATGCCGATTATAATGACATGATGGATCTTACGGAGAATATGGTGGCCTCTATTAGCCAAGAGGTACTAGGTACCACCAAAATTTCATACCAAGGTACAGAAATCGATCTGACACCTCCTTGGGACAGACTTACTATGCATGATGCTGTACACAAATATACTGGCTATGATCTGCGTAACGTAAGTGATGATGAAGCCAGAAAAATTGCTCAGGAACTGGGTGTGCCTGTAGCCGCAGATGCGACAGCAGGTATAGTTCTTAATGAAATATTTGAAAACAAGGTAGAAGAAAAGCTTATTCAACCAACCTTTATTATGGATTATCCTATTGAGATTTCTCCTTTAGCGAAACGTCGAGACGATGATCCTTCGCTTACCTATCGCTTTGAGCTTTTCATCGTTGCGCGGGAGCATGCTAACGCTTTTTCTGAACTGAACGATCCTTTAGATCAAAGAGAACGTTTTATGAAGCAGATGGAGCAACGTGCTAAAGGTGACGAAGAGGCCCATATGTTAGATGAGGACTTTGTAAGGGCATTAGAGGTAGGGATGCCCCCTACCGGCGGATTGGGAATAGGTGTAGACCGTTTAATTATGTTACTCACCGATGCTCCTTCTATAAGGGATGTAATTCTCTTCCCGACCTTGCGTCCTAGAGAAGATCTTTAAGGCTAATCTATGGCAACAGTCATAATGCCAAGCTATCTGGATTCCGCAAGTGTCGGAGTCCAGTTTTCTTATGTTATATTCCAAATAAAGAAGGGCTGGGGTAAGTAATTTGATTTAGGCACAAGGGAAAGAAAATATTTTCGCAGACCGTAAAATCGGTGTTGACATGGTTTGCAGCCTTGTGTTAATATAATAAAGCTGCTATGAGGCAAGTCCAGGTTAGGTATCGGTTATAAAGTATGCATTATTAGTGCAGTGCTAATTACCGAAACCATCCAGTTGACTAAATCAGAATATGCATGGTATGCTGTAATCCCGTCTTTTTGAATGGGGACAGAGCCAAGCGAAAGAGCAGGCTGCCGATATTACCAGAAATTACAGATTGACGGTAAGGCGGTAAACATGTTAAGATGAAGTTCCTGCCTTGAGGCGGGGTGGCCGAAGAACACGGCCAATCAGG
>JAPXME010000024.1:0-15047 GCA_033809185.1 Clostridiaceae bacterium | reverse complement strand
GCCTTTAGCTGCAATTTCCTTAAGCTCCAGTTCATTATTAGCTAAGCCGCCGCCAGTTCCTCCCAGAGTATAGCCAGGTCTGACGATTAGTGGAAAGCCAATTTCCCTAGCAAAATCTAAAGCATCTTCTACATTATCAACAATAATACTCTCGGGAACAGGCTCATCTATGGCAGCCATAGTGCTTTTGAAAAGCTCACGATCCTCAGCTTTTTCAATAGCTTCTATAGAAGTACCTAAAAGCTTTACGCCTTCTCGTTCCAAGACACCATTTTTAGCTAAAGTTAAAGCCGTATTAAGGCCTACTTGCCCTCCTAGGGTTCCTAAAAGGCCGTCCGGCTTTTCTTTTTTAATAATCTCCTCTACTGTTTCAGGAGTGATGGGCTCTAAATAAGTACGATCAGCAATATCCACATCAGTCATAATCGTGGCCGGATTGGAGTTAACTAGAACTACCTCTACCCCTTCTTCCTTCAAGGTCCGACATGCCTGGGTTCCAGCATAATCAAATTCGGCGGCCTGCCCGATGACAATGGGACCAGAACCTATTACCATTACTTTTTTTAAGGTCAAATCTTTAGGCATACTGCCCACCCCTTTTCTCTCGGCCGAATTCTTGAACTAGTTGAAGAAAGTCTTCCCACAAGTGATGGGTGCCCTGGGCTCCTGGAAAAATCTCAGGTTGAAACTGGACTGCAAAAGCCGGTTTAGAATTATGGCGTATTCCTTCGATAGTCCGATCATTTAAGTTTAGATGAGTAATACTGAACTGTTGGCTCCTATTATCCTTGGGGTCAATTCCCTCCAAAATAAAACCGTGGTTTTGACTGGTAATATGCACTTTGCCTGTGGCTAAGTTTTTCACCGGCTGATTGTCACCACGATGACTATTTTTTAGTTTTGAAGTCTTAGCTCCTAAGGCTAAGCCCAATAACTGATGACCCAAACCGATGCCCATTAAAGGTATATCCCGTTCTAATACTGCTTCCACTACAGCTAAGACATTAATAGCATCTTGGGGGTTACCAGGGCCATCAGAAAGCACTACTCCCCAGGGTTCAAGTTTTAATATTTCTTGAGCAGTAGTAGTTACCGGCACCACTGTTAGCTGACAATTTAGATTTTGTAAGGCTTGAATTGTCCTTTTCGATGCTCCAAAATCCACTATAACTATGGGATATTGACCCTCTGTTATGGTAGTGATTTTTTGGGTCGAAAGATATTGGAGCAGTTGAAAACCAGATAAAGAATGGGGATAAGTCATGGAAGGACTTGCAACAGAGGATGCGGAAGAGCTTGTGGGATGGCTTGCAGTAGAGCTATCGGAAAAAGACTCACAGGAAGATGCCAAGGCAGCGGCCCGTTTCTTCAACTCCGCTAAATCAGTCTCGCAGCTAATTAACCCCATTATTGATCCTATTGTCCGCAAATGGCGGGTCAAGGCGCGGGTATCAACATCCTTGATCCCCACTACACCTTTTTCTACCAAGTAGGCATGTAGATTCTGCTCACTCCGGTAGTTACTAGGCTTTGAACATGCTTCTTTAATTACTATTCCTCGGGCTAAAACTTCCTTCCCCAGTTCATCTTCTTTGTTGACACCATAATTGCCAATCAGAGGATAAGTGAAAGTAATAATCTGCCCTGCACTATTAGGGTCGGTAAGGATTTCTTGATAGCCAGTCATGCCGGTGTGAAAAATTACTTCACCTGCAGTTTCCCCAGCCAACCCAATGGATTCCCCGGGGAATATTCGGCCGTCAGCCAGACAGAGGTAAGCCTTCACTGGATAATCACTCCTTCACTCTTCCGTCTTCCATGACAACTTTCCCGTCAACTATAGTGAGCACTGGCCAGCCCTGCAGGGTTCTGCCCTCAAAGGGATTGTTCTTACCTTGGGAATAGAAGTCTGTCACTTGGACAGTTTTTTTCAATTCAGGATCTATGACAGTCAGATCCGCAGCTAATCCTTTTCTTATGCCACAATCAAGATTTATCACTTGGGCCGGTCCTTTAGTAAACCGGGCAATCAATTCCTTAGGGCTCATACCGCCTTTTACTACTAAGGTATCCCAGCAGACTGGAATTGCTGTTTCTAAACCAGAGATACCATTGGGAGCCAAGGCGTACTCTTGATCTTTTAATTCCCTGGACCAGGGAGCATGATCCGTTACTAAGCACTGAATAGTTCCGTCAATTACAGCTTGCCGTACTGCCTCCGCATCTTCAGCACTGCGTAGTGGAGGATTAACTTTAGTACTGGTGCTATATCCAACCACATCTTCATCAGTAAGGAGGATATGATGGGGAGTAGCCTCAGCTGTGATCTGCAGCCCCCAGCTATGGGCTAAACGCAAAAGAGCCACACTGCCTTTGGTGCTGAGGTGGGCCAGATGTAGCTTAGCTCCAGTAAGCTTAGCCAACAATATATCCCGGGCGACCATGATTTCCTCAGATTCAGCTGGTATTCCCTTAAGGCCTAGCATAGTAGACCAGTAACCTTCATGCATTTGACCGTTCTCCGCCAGACTCGGTTCTTCACAATGGGAAATTACCGGGATATTAAAGATCTTGCTATACTCCATAGCTCGGCGCATTACTTCACTGCTCACCACTGGAAGGCCATCATCGGATATGGCTACCGCTCCTGCTTTATAAAGGCTGCCAATTTCGGCAATCTCTTGTCCTTCCATGCCTTTACTGATTGTACCGATGGGATAAACCTTAGTTAACCCTACAGCACGGGCACGTCTAATGACTAATTCTACTACCCCTTCATTATCCGCACAGGGTTTGGTATTAGGCATAGCCGCTACTGCTGTGAATCCACCTGCAGCCGCTGCCTGGCAACCTGTTTTTATGGTCTCATTAGCCTCTCCTCCTGGCTCTCTTAAATGCACATGAATGTCAATAAAGCCTGGAGCCACTATCTTGCCACGTAAGTCAATAACTTCAGCCTCCCGACTCTCAAGGCCGGTTCCTAGCTCAGTAATCCTGCCGTCTTGGATACGCAGATCAAGTTCCTCTTCCAGTCCGTTTATGGGGTCAATAACCAAACCACCCTGCAAAATATAGTCCATCAATATTCCTCCTTCGTTCCCAGCATCAGATACAATAAAGCCATACGCACAGCTACTCCGTTAGTAACCTGTTCGTTAATCACAGATTGCAGACCTTCTGCTACCTCGGCTGAAATCTCTACTCCCCGATTAATCGGTCCAGGATGAAGAACCAGTGCATCTTTGTCAGCTAGTTTTAAGCGTTCTTTAGTCAAGCCGTACAGTTGAGCATATTCGCGAATAGTCGGGAAAAGTCCAGCCTTTTGCCGTTCTAATTGAATCCTTAACATCAGCACAATATTAGCATCCCGCAAGGCTTCTTCCATATCAGTTGTCACTGTAACACCCATTTTGTCCAGACCTGCCGGTAGCAATGTAGGCGGACCGCAGAACCAGACATCAGCTCCCATTTTTTTCAGGCCTTGTAGATTAGATCTGGCTACCCGGCTATGGAGAATATCACCGATAATAGCTACCTTTAGGCCCTTAAATCCTCCTAGCTTTTCTTTGATGGTGTACATATCCAACAGGGCTTGAGTGGGATGGGCATGAAAGCCGTCGCCACCGTTAATTACTCTGGCTCTTAGGTTCTGAGCCAATAGCTGGGGAGCACCGGCCATACTATGACGGATTACTACGATATCACAACCCATCATTTCCAGAGTTTTACCCGTATCCTTCAAGGTTTCACCCTTAGTGACACTGCTGGTTGTGGTAGAGATATTAACAACATCAGCACTCATGTACTTGCCGGCCAGTTCAAAAGAAGTTCTCGTTCTGGTACTAGGTTCATAAAACAGGGTTATAAAGGTCTTCCCGCGCAGGGTTGGTACCTTCTTGATCTCCCTTTTGATGATAGACTTCATCTCCTTGGCTGTGTGCAAAATTAATTCAATGTCCTCCGCTGACAGTTGTTCGATAGTCAGCAAATCTTTGGCTTTTAACCCCATGTTCTTCGCCTCCTAGAATAATGTTTCCCGCGGAAACAGATTAGCCAATAAAAATACTCCCAGCCTTGAGACTAGGAGTAGAGTATGTACACAATTACTACCCGAATGTACGGTATAACCCTTACTAGCCTCACGGGACCAATTTAAAGGGGAATATTAAGATTAAAAAACCTGCTTTTATCAAAAAGCCTGCTTACCACAAAGTAAGCAGGCTTAAAATAGCCATAGTTATTCCTACTTACCTTACAGTCTCACGGGACTGCTTAAAGGTGATACGATTGATTTATTATTCATTTAGACTATTATACTAAGTAATGGACAAGAGATCAACTAAATTATTGCTGTATTATTCCAAGTCTGTTGATTACACATCTACAAAATCCTATTGCTATCTGCAGGCAAGGCTTTAATCCGTGGGTCTTGTAAATACACTGCTACCGCTTGCAACAATTCATCCCGATCCCGATTCAAAACCCCGCCTAATCTAAAATAGTTAGAGGCATGATTAGAACGGAAAACACATTCCTCTAGCTCAACATTTTGCAAAAAGAGTTCCATCTCGCGTAAGATCTCCCAAGGAGTTAGCAGTTTGAATTTTCCTTGGTCTATTTGTCTCCCAAGAAGAGAACCCATCGGTATACTGAGAGTTAAAAATCCTAGATAATCAGGATTAATAGCCGAAACGACCCGGGCTGTCTCCAGGGAGTGTTCCTGCCACATCTCCTGCCCACCTAAGCCTGAGATTACTGTGGCTGATAAAAGCAAGCCGCTTGCCCGTACCTTTTTCCCGGCTTCAATCATTTCGGAAGCACTTACGCCTTTATTAACAAACTGTAAGATTTGGTCACTGCCGCTCTCAATGCCCAGATATACTAGGTGCAAACCTTTCTGCCGCAAGATACTGAGCTCCTCTGGTGATTTCCGTAAGGCATCAAGGGGGCCGCCGTAGATGCTAACCCTTTCTAAATGAGGAAACTTGGCATAAAGCATTTCTAAGGTATCCGCCAAAACCTCAGTAGGCAAGGCTAAAGCATTACCATCGGCAAGAAAGATCCTTTTAGTTCGGGGATAAAGCGGAGCTGTTTCATTAATTAAGCTTTCTATCTCCGACCAGCTTTTTTCATAGTAGCGCTTTGTTTTATACATGGTACAGAAGGTACAAGCGTTATGAGAACAACCTAGAGTGACTTGCAGTATTAAGCTGTAAGCCTCACTGGGGGGACGGTATAAAGGATAATCATACTCCACTCTATTCACCTCATATCAAAATATCAGTCAAAAAAATCTCCTTGCTGTCTCCTCACTACACGGTCTTACAATTACACTGCTTAATTGCCGTGAATAGAACTACCCCCAATAAATTCCCGCAAAATAGAATTTAAGGGTACTGTTTCTTCAGAAATCTCCGGGAAATATGAAAGTAATTTAATAAGCCGCTGAGCATCAGAGTATTCCCTCTCCTCTGGCCCTACTTCCCTTAGCAGGGGGAATGCATATTTCTTCATGATGCCTAATTCGTAAATAAGAGCCGAGTTGAACATTATATCAGCCTCTTCTTGGAAGGGGAAAATATTCTTTTCCTCGCCGGCTCTTACTGCAGGCCATCTTTTTAGAGTACCTAAAGCACTCTGCCCACGATATTGATGATCCCTGACAATCCTGCGGATTAGTCTGGCATCAGTGGTCGGTACGCGGTTACTGTTATCAATGGCAATCTGAGTCAGAGCACTAATATAAATCTTATATTTATTATCACGGTGGATAGTAGCTGTCACTCTTTCATTTAAGGCATGAATACCCTCAATGATAATTGGGTGTCCCTTTTCAACACTGATTGGTCTTCCTAGCTCTTCACGACAGCCCTTTTGAAAATTGAAGATAGGGCACTGGACTTCTTTGCCGTCGATTAACTCCTGGAGATGAAGATTGAACAACTCCAGATCCACAGCCTCCACCGCTTCAAAATCATATTCCCCACGCTCATCCCTAGGAGTCTTATCCCTATCAACAAAATAATCATCCATAGAGATGGAAATAGGCCTTAATCCTAGTACTCTTAATTGAATGGCCAGACGTTGGGCAAAGGTAGTCTTACCGGAAGAAGACGGACCAGCAATGAGGATTAAACGCAAGTTATCATGATGATGATAGATCTCATCGGCTATTTGGGCAATCTTCTTCTCATGAAGGGCCTCAGCCACATGGATCAGACTATTAGCCTCATTCTCGCCTCTAGCTAACATCCGTATATACCCAGCCAAGTTTTTTATGCCTAGTATCTCTAGCCATTCCTCTGATTCGCGAAAGATCTGCCCCAATTTAGGTAATTGGCGATAAGGTGCCAGTTCTAAAGGATTATCAGTTGTCGGAAATCTAATAAGAAAGCCATCGGCATAAGGTTGCAGCTTAAATACACCCAACAAACCGGTAGATGGAGCCAATACACTATAAGAATAATCAGAATAAGAACCAACTGAATAGAGCTTAATCTCTTGAGGCTGTAGACTGCTCAATAGAGCCACTTTATCATCATAACCGAAAGCTTCTAACATATCTAAGGCTGTTTGCTGACTTAAAACCTGGGGCAAAATGGGCTCATCAGCCTCGATTATCTCCCTCATTTTAGCCTCTAAAGCCTGCAGATCCAGAGGTGAGAGTTTCTCTCTACCCTCGACTTCACAATAAAAATTCTTATTTAAGGAATGTTTGATTGAGACCCTAGCTTGGGGGAATAATTCGAAAAAAGCTCGGCTTAACAAAAAGACAAGACTTTGTCTATAAATCCGCAAGCCATCCTCACAGGTCAGATCAAGAAATTCTACTTTACCATCCTCATTGAGCTCTGTGTATAAGTCCACAATCTGGTTATTGTATCTAGCCCCTACAATAGGCACCTGTCTCTGCGGCTTATCCTCGCAAGGCTCAGGTAAAAGGTTCAAAATAAGAGAACCAGCTTCTACCTTGACAAAATGACCTGCCACCTCTACATTCTTATAACTTCTTTGCTTCTCGCTAGCGTTGCTCAAGAAAACCTCCTTCTCTGTCAATCGTTTCGTTGACAGTAAAAAACATATAATATAATTCTATCTATATTTGCCTCGGTTTTAAAGACATTTTATGAAAATGATCTATTCAATAGGTCTTGACAACACCTTGTCCCCTAATTTAGAATTATCTTAGAAGGATATTTAGATTATTGTCTAAATATCTAATGATGAGGGAGGTGTGATAATGTCTCCGCTTAATATCAGTTTTAAAGCCTTGGCCGATCCAACTCGCCGACAAATCTTGCAATTATTGCGCCAGAAAAACCTAACAGCCGGAGAAATCGCCGAACATTTTTCAATTTCTAAACCTAGTATCAGCCATCATTTGAATATTCTCAAACAAGCAGATTTAATTCAAGACGAACGACAAGGTCAGAAAATCATGTATTACCTTAATACATCTGTTGTCGATGATCTAATAAGTTGGTTTTTCAACCTTAGCAATAGATCCAGAAAGGAGGAATTAGAATGAATAATCAACAGCAGAATTTTTCCTTTAAAAAAACCTTTAAAAGTGAATGGTATCTATTATTAATTATTCTTATACCTTTGATTTTCGCCCTTTATATCTATCCACAGCTACCAGAGCAAATTCCTACACATTGGGATATTGATGGCAATGTGGACGATTATAGTAGCAAAGTTTTTGCAGTCTGGTTTTTTCCTTTGCTAAACCTAGGCCTCTACTTTTTGTTGATTGCACTTCCTGTTATTGATCCCCGCCGTAAAAATTATGCACGTTTTGCTGGACCCTATAAGATTTTTCGTATCGTCTTCGTTATCTTCATGTCTTCCCTCTACTTGCTTACCTTATTAATATCCTTGGGTTACTCCTTTAGGGTTGATGTATTCGTCAAGTTCGCTGTTTCCATCTTATTTATAATTATAGGGAATTATACAGCTAAGTTCCAACCCAACTATTTTGTAGGGATTAAGACGCCTTGGACCTTAGCCAATGAAGAGGTTTGGCGCAAAACCCACCGTTTAGGGGGTAAACTCTGGACTATCGCCGGAGTAATCTGTTTAATATTAAGTTTCTTCACTATCCGTTGGACTAATTACCTATATTTTGCCGTAATTATGGTGATGGCTTTTATTCCTGTAGTAGCTTCTTATTTCTACTATCGCCAGCTACAACAATAAAATAGTCTGAAGAATAACAAGAACTGGAGTACCTTTGACAAGCATAGTAAAAATGTCTTAACGAAATATCGTTAGAAATACTTAGTCCGGCACAGAACGTGCCGAACAGGGAGAACTGAGCCAGGGACGGCGAATTTCGACCACTAAGCTATTTCTTACGGTATTAGTTTAGACACCTCTAGGCGAGGAATTGGTATTCCGGTTCTCGTTATTCTTCTCACCTCTTATGTTAAAGACAGGCTGAAAGGTCTCCCCTTTCAGCCTGTCTTTTGCTCTATATTTAGCCTATTAGACCATTTACCACAACGGTCACCCCAGCGAGCGATCAGGTCTTCATTCTCATATATCTGGATGACCTCACACATATTAGGACAGCCCTTACATTCGAAGCTGGTGGGACGAAAGGCATTTTCTGCAGCCTGCCAGCCTTTAAATTTCGTGGGCCGACCTTGTACAGCTTCCCTAGCTAGATAGCAACAACCTAAGGCTCCCATCACATCATAATTAGGAGGTACAATCAGTTCAAGTTGCAGAACCTTTTCAAAGGCTGCTTTTATCCCGTGGTTGGCAGCCACTCCACCCTGAAATACTACGGGAGCTAATATTTCCTTGCCTTTGCCTACATTGTTCAAATAGTTTCTTACTAAAGCATCACACAGACCAGCTACTATGTCCTCAGTGGCATGGCCTAATTGTTGTTTGTGGATCATATCTGATTCAGCAAAAACCGCACAGCGTCCGGCAATACGCACAGGGTTTTGAGCTTTTAAAGCTAACCGGCTAAACTTTTCGATAGGAATCTGTAAGCGGGCAGCTTGTTGATCCAGGAAAGAACCGGTACCAGCCGCACACACAGTATTCATGGCAAAATCAACGACAATTCCGTTCCGCATAATTATTATCTTAGAATCTTGCCCTCCGATCTCCATTATCGTTTGGGCTCCTGGTACTTTTTTGGAAACTGCTACAGCATGGGCAGTGATTTCATTTTTTACTATGTCGGCCCCGATCAAAACTGAGATCAACATTCTTGCACTGCCGGTAACTCCAACACCGGCTATTTTTATGAATTCAGGAAGCTTTTCGCCTAATAAACGGAGGCCTTCTTGGACAGTTTTGACGGGTTGCCCCTCAGTTCGCAGATAAAGGCTTTCTATTACCTCCTCTTCTTCGTTCATCACCACCAGGTTCGTGCTGACCGAACCTACATCAACGCCAAGATAGGCTTGCATAAACCTTCCCCCTAACCTTAGAGATCGTCATTGGCAACTAAGAACAGAACTTTTTTGCCTCTATAAACAAATACTATATCCAATTTTTAGCCTAATTAAGCATCCTCACTCCTTACTAGCCAATTAAACATGTAGCGCGGCTACTTTTTCTTTTAGCTCTACTGCCATTTTATAAAGTTTATTTGCAGCCTGATCTACCTGGGCCGCTGAAACACTTGTACTTTCAGAACTCTGGGCAATCTGTTGGATACCTTGGTTGCTTTGACTTATACTTTCACTAACTTCATTAATAGATCTAGTTACTTGCTCCACAATACTTAATACCTGTTTTGTGCTAGCACTCGCTTGATTTGACAGTTCATGAAGCATTATAGAATCTCCGCTATAGCTTTCAGCAACATTTAAGAATTCCTGATAATCAGCATTTACTTTCTTGGACATGAACTCTAACAAGTCTGTAGCATCCTGAGTCAAGGCACCGACAATGATTTGTACTTGCTTGGTTAATTCCTGGATCTGTTCTACTGTCTTAGCTGATTCTTCAGCTAGCTTACGAACCTCTTCAGCGACTACTGCAAATCCACGTCCTTGCTCTCCTGCTCTGGCAGCTTCTATTGCTGCATTTAAGGCTAAGAGGTTGGTTTGTTCAGCAATATCTGAAATAAGCCCTGCCATATTAGATATTTCGTTAATCAACTTGGCTTCTTCTATAGCCTTACGCATTCTACTATCAAGTTTACTGTATATCTCCAAGGCTGCATTTTTACTTTCAGTTACATCATTACGTAACTCAACAGCCTTTTCATTAATCTCTTTAGTACGTTGATTACTTTTTGCCATACCCTCATTCATCGAATGGATTGTCTTCTCCATTTCCTGGCTGGAAGCAGCAATTTCCTCTGTTGCGGCAGTAACTTCTTCAATGCTGGCCGAGATCTCTTCTGTAGAGGCGGAGATCTCTTCCATAGTGGCTGCCGATGATGCACTGGCCTCAAATAATTGTTGGCTCGAGGAGGCCACTTCATTAGTCATGGCAATAACTTCAGATATTATTTGTTGGATATTGCTGATCATCGTTTCAAATGAACGACCCAGCTGACCAAATTCATCGTTTCTCTTGAGGATCTTATCGCTGACCTCCAGTCGGAAATTGCCTGCTGCCATAGCTTTTGTCAATTTAGTAGCGTTATTCAAAGGGCTTGATATTTGTCTGCCTATTATAATAGCAATTAGCAGACCTACAACACAGGCGGCTACAGCCGCTATTAATATGACCTTACGAATTGTAACGACATTTTGCATTACCTGACTTTCCGGCGCAGTCATAGCTATAGACCACTTACTATCCAAGATAGGAGCATATCCCATGTATCTTGTCTCACCATTATATGTATATTTACCAGAGCCCCCTCTTCCTTCAATCATTTTCTGTTCTAATTCAGCGAGATCGGCTAGGCTAGGGTCTTCAGCCACGAGCTTCTGGATGTTTTCTTTATTCAAAACATAATTAAAATCTTCATGAGCAATAATATCTCCCTCTTCGTTAATCATATAGGCTCTGCCGTTTTCTCCGAATGTTATGCCATCAGTTATATCACTTAAGATGGAACCATCAACGATAGCATATAGTACTCCTGTGATGGTACTCCTATGTTTTATAGGTATAGCAAAGGTTAATGATACTGTCCCTTTCCCGTTGTCTATTTCCGGATTAGATACAAACTGCATCCCTTTAGAAGCCCTGTTAAAAAAATCTTTTCCTTTAAGATTAGATTCCTGTCCATCGACATCAATAGCATTTCCTGACAGATCAATAATCCCCATATTTTTTAGACTATAAAAGATAGTACAATCTTTGAGTATAGCCAACTTCTCTTCCAAAGGGAATTCAGGATCAGAAATCTCCGGCCTAGCAGCAATCATTTCTAACCTCAATAATTCATGATCTAGGCTATCTCGTACACGGCCAGCCCCTTGTATTGCTAGTTGCATTAGAGACTCATTGATCTCTTGTTCTACAGCATCGGTAGCTAGATTATATGAAATAACCCCCAACATGCCCGATACACCTACTACAATGATCATGATAATTAAGATCAGCTTTCCGGCAAAATGTTTCATAACAGATAATCTCCCTTCATACCTCAAAATTTTCCGACATAATCGGCAAATTCCTCACAAAGTATATTTTACCATGGGGATTACTGTATTAACAAAACAATTGTATGAAATATTGTGACTTTTTTCCTATGTTGTATGTAAGTTAAATAGGAACCCCACCCGTCAACGCAATCAAAGATTGCTGACGAATCCCGGAAACCTTGTTGTATTCACAATAATAAACAACTACTTCATAGTTTTCTATGAAGTAGTTGTTTTAATTATCCTCTTATATTCCTTACTACTTAAGTACTGACTTAATCTTAGTAGCTACACCTGGCATCTTATACACAGGTACAGCGCAGACAGCTATTCTTAAACCTTTGGCCAGAGGCACTACAAAAAGGTTTTTCTCTTCCAGCTTGGCAGCAATCTCTCTGGGGTTTTCTGTGGGCACTGTAATAAAGAAGCCTCCATGATAGGGCAATACCTGCAAGTTAACCTCTGCTGCTTCCTTAAGGAAAATATCCGCCCGTTTAACCATCAAATCATAATAGCTTTTGCGCTCTTTGTCGATAGCTGCTTTCAACTCAGGGTTAGCAGCCACATCTGCCAATAAACGTTGAGGTCCTCTAGTATTATTAGACCACACAGCCCGACTGGAGAAGGAATTTACCTTAGCAAACTCATCAGCAATTTCCTTATAAGAACTTAAGCCTATTACCGCTCCGGATCTCATCCCATACATGGTATAGGACTTGGACATACTGAAAGCAAAGCTAATCAGAATATTGGCTGGTAAGCCCTTAAAGAGCTGCATGAAGCTACGGGTCTCCTCTACTGTACCAGCATAATCTATATAGGCGATATCAAGAAGAAGGGTTATCTTCTTCTTCTCGTTCTCAGCGCAAGCCTTATAGAACTCTATTAATTCAGCCCATTCCTGATTTGTGATAGTATATCCCGTTGGATTATGCCCAGGCGTATTAAAGACAACTACCAGGTTATCCTGATTCTTGAGAAGCTGCTCAGACTTCTCTTTTACAGAAGCTAGGGTAAACTGGTTGTTCTCATCGAACATCTGATAGGTCTCAATTCCCCGTTTATGCTCATAAGCTATAGTTTCATAAGGTGACCAGTACCAATCTGGGATTAAGATTTTTTGTCCAGCTTCTGAATAGTTATAGAAAATATGCCGAACAGCCCCGCTTCCCCCGGGTGTCGCTACGGCAGCAGCATATGTACCCTCAGGTTGGTAGCCCATAAAGGTAAAGTCGATAGCCGCCTGCAAATAATTGGGCAAACCAGAGATTGGGGCATAATTCATTAAATCTTCCGTAGCTAATTGTCGATAATATTCTTCGACAGATTTTAAGGCGACGAAATTTTCTTCTTCATCGCGAATGGCTCCAATAGTTGCATTAACTACATTAGCTAAGCCATCTCTGGCAATAGCATCACCGGCTCTTTTGAGACAGGAAAAAACAATATCCGGCTCGCCGCCTTTTCCTACTGCATGTGGTGCAGCCATAGAAGGTATTGTCATGGGTAAGATCCCCCTTAATTAAAAATGTCAGGTCTATTTTATCACATTTTATAAGGCTAATACTAATTTACATACTAGAAAGTCCTGAAATTCTTGAATTGCAGTTCTACACCGAAATCCTTTTCCTTAACTGCTTGAATAACTTTTTGCAGTAGGTCCCGATCCTTACTGGCGACACGAACCTGGTCCTCCTGTATTTGGGCTTGAACCTTCAATTTTAATTGTTTAATAAAAGCCACAATTTCTTTGGCTTTTTCCGTAGTTATACCTCTCTTAATGGTAACCATCTGCCGGACAGTTGCGCCAGCAGCGTCTTCAATCTTTCCATATTCTAAGAATTTCAGAGAGATACCTCTCCGTACCATCTTACTCTCTAGGATATCCACAACGCTCTTTAGCTTATATTCATCATCGCTGATGAGCTTGATCTGATCTTTTTCCACCAATTCTACTTCGCTTTTACTTCCTCTAAAATCGAAGCGCTGACTGATTTCCTTAACCGTCTGGTTTACAGCATTATCAACTTCCTGTAAATCTACTTCCGATACAATGTCAAAACTATTGTCCTTAGCCATTATCATTCTCCTTAACTTTTGATATCAATACCACCCATAATTATATTACAATTCAACTTCAAGACTTTTTCTGCCGTATCAACATCACCAATCTGCGTCCGTATGTCAGAGACTAACCCGCCTGAACCTTTGCCTAGCAGATCTAGACCACCTAAGAAGGCTGTTCCCTGACAACTGATAGCCACATCCTCCGGTACGGTAATATCTATCCCGCCCATGATAGCAGTTAAATCTAAAGAAATAACCCTCTCTGTAAATTCGGCAGTTCTGAGATCCAAGGCAACACCGCCTAATATAGCCTGATAACTGCCACTTTCCAACTTCCAAGGCTGAGCCTTTTTCTCCACAACACTCATAACAGCTATCTGTGACCCTCCATCTTTACGGCCCAAGATTATCCGGAATCCGATAAGAATAATTATGGCTGGCCAGAAAAGGATCCAAAAGGTGGAAAAACTTAATACGTAAAGATTCAAGTTATTACCGAGAAAAGCTAACCCTATAAGAGCTATTATACCCCCTGAGATGTAGCCTCTAGAGCTGATAATTACTTTCAGTCCCCAAATTATTATTAATACCGGCCAAAAAGTACTTAAAAAGGAACCTAGGTCCATCTCAATAAACCCAAAACCATTTAAGAGACCGACAACCCCTGCCAGAAGAAGCAAGAGTCCGATAATCCATCTATTCATTGCTTACACTCCTTTTTTCAATTCCCAATTGTGATTGTAGCTGATCCAACTTCTTACTGCAACTAGATCCCTAAGATATCTCGAAGAAAATTCAGAATCCAGAAATTAACCATCTAAAATGTGGGTAATTAGCTCCTTCTCCGGAAAAGATAAACTGAGTCTTAATAATTTTTTATGGCAAAATACTGTCAGCGGAGGAACTATGCTTGTAGTATTTTCGCGAACACTAATCTTGTATTTTTTAGTAGTCATTACCCTGCGTATTATGGGAAAACCACAAATTGGCGAATTACAACCCTTTGAGTTAGTCATCGCCATTATGATCTCTGAGCTGGCAGCAGTGCCCATGGCCGATACAGAAATACCGTTATTAAACGGGATTATCCCAATCCTAACTCTGATGTTCATCCAAATATCCCTCTCGTATATTGCTCTAAAAAGCAATCGGGCTCGGGAAATAATCTGCGGTAAGCCTAGTATCCTAATTGAAAATGGAAAAATCAAAGAAGATGAACTGCGCCGCCTTCGGATGAATATCAACGACCTATTGGAGCAACTACGGGTAGCCGGTTATCCTGATATTGCAGAGGTTAACTATGCCATTTTAGAAACAAACGGTGATTTAAGTGTCATACCTAAAGCTCTCTATCGGCCTGTACAACTTATTGACTTAGGATTAACTCATATAGAATCAGAGTTGCCC
>JAPXME010000023.1:0-15162 GCA_033809185.1 Clostridiaceae bacterium | reverse complement strand
ATATCACTGTTTTGGGAGTACTCTGCTTTTTGAAAACCCAAAGTAACTTGACACTATCATCTTTTAAATTTGTTTGAAAAATTCTGACAGAAGATATATAATGAAAAAGTCTTTATTTTTTTAGGTAATTTCGGAGGGGCTCTATGTACGATTATAAAATACAAAAAGAGCTAATGTTAATATTTTTACACGATATACTAGCCTATAAGGATCGTGGTACTTGGCGACATTCTATACGGGTTGGAGAGCTTTGCCAGGGTATTGCCAATATACTAGGCCTCTCTTATCAAGATTCTGCAGATGTGGCCATGGCTGGTTATTTTCATGATATCGGTAAGATTTATCTGTTGGAGGTCATTAATCAGCCTGGGCAGTTAGCAAATCGTCAGCGGGAATTGATGATACATCATCCCCAGTATGGAAGTGAGCTCCTGGCTAACCAATGGCGTAATCTACCTGAGGATATTAACTTAGGCATCCTTTTGCACCATGAACGTTTAGACGGTACAGGCTATCCTTTTAAATTGCAAGGAGAGGATATTCCCTTGATTGCTAGAATTGTGGCCGTAGCTGATGTTTATGACGCTATGAGTAATGATAGGCCATACCACCCAGCTCTACCAAGGTCGGTTATTATGAAAGAACTGCATAGAGAAGGGTATGCCCCTAAGGTTGTACAAGCCTTGGAAGAATATTTAGCTCTGCCGGAAGAAAGGATGCTGGAAGTACTTTAATAACTGATGATAAGCTAGAACGCTTTTATTTATAGTAAAGGGCTTTTCTAAGTAGATTTATTTTAGAGAAGCCCTCTTTATTTAATTTGTGCAAATAGAAAAGGCTGACGGCATAAATTGTCGTCAGCCTTAAGCTTTGCGTTTTGAAAATCTAGTACATCGCGAGGTAACGATCTACTTCCCAGTGGTGAACCTGGGTGCGGTATTCTTCCCATTCTTGTTTTTTCGCATCTAGAAAACGATTATAGACATGGGGACCAAGGGCGGCCTGGATTACCTCATTTTGTTCTAGTTCTACTATAGCCTCTTGCAGAGTGCGGGGGAGGCATTCTATACCTGATTTTGTTCTTTCTTCATCAGTCATCTCATAAATATTGCAATCAACTGATTCTGGTGGTGTAAGTTTGTTCTTGATCCCGTCTAGCCCTGCCATAAGGACTGCTGCTAAAGCCAGATAGGGGTTACAGCTAGGGTCGGGATTACGTAATTCAATTCTGGTGGAAAGGCCGCGCTTGGCAGGTATCCGCACTAGAGGACTACGGTTTTGACCAGACCAGGCTATATATATTGGGGCCTCAAAACCAGGAACAAAGCGTTTGTATGAGTTAATAGTCGGGTTGGTTATAGCCGTCAAGGCTCTAGCGTGTTTAAGAATACCAGCCACATAATGCTTGGCGATGTCACTTAATTGATCAGGACTATTAGGATCATAGAAGACATTTTCTTTGCCGTCTAGACTAAAGAGCGACTGATTCATATGCATACCATTACCGGCAATGCCGAAGATTGGTTTAGGCATAAAGGTGGCATGCAAGCCATGACGTTGTGCTATGGTGCGCACAGCTACCTTAAAGGTAATGATTTTATCGGCAATATCCAAGGCATCGGAATATTTGAAATCAATCTCATGCTGGCCGGGGGCTACCTCGTGGTGTGATGTTTCGATCTCAAAGCCCATTTTCTCCAGGCATAAGACCATGTCACGACGGGCGTTTTCTCCTAAATCCACAGGAGAGAGATCAAAATACCCGGCTTTATCGTGGGTTTCTAGTGTTGGTGACCCATCGGCTGCAGTATGGAAAAGGAAGAATTCAGCTTCCGGGCCTACATTAAAAGTGTATCCCATGTCGGCAGCTTCCTGTAAAGCGCGACGTAAGACATAGCGTGGATCTCCGGCAAAAGGTGTGCCATCTGAGTTATAGATATCACAGACTAGCCTAGCTACAGCGCCGTTTTCTGGGGCTTGCCAGGGGTAGATGACAAAACTATTGGGATCGGGATGCAGGTACATATCAGATTCTTCAATGCGGACAAAACCCTCAATGGAAGAACCGTCGAACATCAGCTCATTGTTAAGAGCTTTTTCCAACTGCTTGGTGGTGATGGAAACATTTTTAGGGATACCTAGTATATCAGTGAATTGGAGGCGGATAAAATGAACATCATTTTTGGCAACCAAATTCATGACATCTTCTTTGGTTAATTTAGGCATTATGTAACCTCCTCTACAATATAACAGCAAGAAAAGTTAATTGCAGTAATGATAATTAATAATCCTGCTAGGTATATTCTGCATTATTTCTCATTGCTTGGCAAGTCTTGGTTGAAGTGAAGACTGGCAGGTAGCCGATAGGGGGCAATGGGGGCAGGATTCTGTGCCTTGACAGGGTTTAAGACGGTTAGGTAATTCGTAATTCCGTGTAACCGGTTCCGAACTCCAACCGATTGCTGCCGTAATGGATTTGATTGGCTCTAGGAGATTATAGGGGGTAAGTCCTAGACCAATTTTTTCTCCATCTAGGCTTTCTAGTAATTCTTTTTGCCAAGAGAGATTCCAATCACTATATCCTGGGCTAAAACGGGCTGTGGGATAAAAGCCTTTACGGCGAATTTCTCCAGTGATAAGGGCATCTAATTGTTCGGCCAAATTTTCAGCAGCAGCGGAAGCTGTAGCATCTAGTAGGACAGCTTGGCTGATTTTTGTCTGGCTTAACTCTTCTAGGACGTTAGTAATTTCTTTACCTAGGGTAACTGCTAATAAAGTTACCCGCTGACAGCTAACAAAATGAGGCAGAGTTTGGCTGCCTTCAATTTGCAAATTTGTATCGCTAAGGGTTATCTTGTCTGAATTTATTTGCTTTACGGCAAAATGGGCATAAGCCCCTTTGGGTTGGGCTAACTGGCTAACTTTCCGCACAGCTTGCTTAAGGAGTTCTTCTAGGTCGGGCTGAAGAGCCTCCACGGTTAAGCCCAAAAAGGGACAGATCTCTTCTACTTGTAAACTTAGAGGAAGGTTCAGATACTTTACTGTCAATCTTATCTCTCCTCTAACCAATTTTGCACTACTTTTACGGCTTCCACAGCGTCCTTGCCATAGCCGTCGGCTCCAATTTCTTTGGCAAAATCAGCAGTTACTACAGCACCACCAACTATAACTTCGCTTTTTAGGCCGGCTTCTTGTACCGCTTGAATAACTTGGGCCATGCCGGGAGCGGTGGTAGTCATTAAAGCACTTAAGGCTATGACGTCAGCTTGTTCATTTTTGGCGGTGTCGATAAAATCGCTGGTCTGAACATTTTTACCTAAATCTATTACCCGGAAACCATGATTTTCCAGGAGGGCACTGACAATATTTTTGCCGATATCATGGACATCACCCTGAACTGTACCGATTACAACGGTACCTTTATTAACCAAGCTGTCGGAAGGGAGTTTCTCTTTTAGAACCTCAAAGGCTGCTTTGGCAGCATCTCCGGCCAGCATTAGCTGGGGCAAGTAGGCCTTACCTGCAGCAAAAAGATCACCGATCTCCACTAAAGCTGGGATAATACCCTGATCAATTATGGTTAAAGGTTCGTGAGAATCTATGAGTTTAGAGACTAGTTGTGTGACTGTTTCTGCTTGTCCATTGAGAATACAACTGCTCAAATTTTTTAATGTAGCCTTTTCACTAGATTTAGCAGTATCTAGCGTAGGCTTTATTTTAGCTGCTTGGGCTAGATAATTTCTGGCTCCTGGGTCCCTACCGGTTAAAAGAGCTACACTTAATAAGGTTTCTTTGATCCGGTTATCCTGAGGATTAGCAATAGCTGAATCTAGACCTGCTCCCCCGGTTAAGGCTAGGAAAGTGGCATTTATCCAAGAACGTTGGGGCAATCCGTGAGAAACATTACTTAATCCTAAAGTTGTGGGCACACCTAATTCCTGCTTAACCAGTTGGATTGCTCGGACAGTTTCCATAGCGGTAGCAGGATCAGTGGCAGCAGTAAGCACCAGACAGTCGATAACAATATCAGAGCGTGGTATACCGTATTCTTCAGCTTTTTCTACGATCTGACGAGCAATGGTCAAACGTTCCTCAGCTTTGGAGGGGATACCATGCTCATTTAAGGTCAGACCTAAAACGGCGGCACCGTATTTTTTGGCTAAGGGTAGAATTGATTCTAGGCTGCGGTTATCGCCATTAACGGAATTGATCAAAGCTTTACCCTGATATTCCTGTAAACCACGTTCTAAGGCCTGTGGGTCGGTACAATCTAAGACCAGCGGAATATCCAGAGCCATCTGTAGCTTATGAACGGCTTGAGGGAGAAGTAGGTTTTCTTGCAAGCCGGCTACTCCTGTATTTACATCTAGGAGATCAGCTCCATCTTCTACTTGGCTCAGGCCTTCTTGAAGTATAGTTTCATAATTATTGTCCCGATATGCTTGGGCAATAGCTTTGCGAGCAGTAGGATTAATTCGCTCACCGATAAGGCGGAAGGGCTCACCGCTACCAATGGTAATGGCTTTACTGCGACTAGCTAAGCGGGTAACAAGTCTATCCTCTATAGCTAGGGTATTGCGCAATGGGGCTGGGTTCTCCAATGTTTTTATGGCCTCATTCATGGCCAGAATATGCTCGGGTGTGCTGCCACAGCAAGCTCCTAGCAGATTAACCCCAAGCTTATGGAATGGCTCAACATAAGAAACCATAAAATCTGGAGTAGCTCGGAACACTGTTTGACCGTCGATTAATTCAGGGATTCCGGCATTAGGCTCTACCAAGAGGGGTAAGCTTGTACTTTGCTGATAAGCCTCCATTATTTCCAGTAGTTCTTCTGGTCCACTGGAGCAGTTAGCTCCTATCAAGTCAGCTCCCATAGCCTCCAGAACAATGGCCGCTACAAGAGGGGTGGTTCCGGTTAGGGTTCGGCCTTTACTGTAAGTTAGAGAACAGGCCACCGGCAGATTAGTATATTCCTTGGCAGCATAGAGCGCAGCTCTGATTTCACCTAAATCAGAGAAGGTTTCTAAGAAGATGAAATCCACACCGCCTTGGGCTAAAGCTTCGACTTGCTCTCTAAATATCTCCACTAATTCAAGCCAGGGAATTTCACCTAAGGGTGCAGGAAACTGCCCAGTAGGCCCAACGATTCCAGCTACGAAGGCCTTATTCCCCACGACTTCCCTTACTAATTTAGCAGCTGTAATATTTATTTCTTTAACCAGGTGTTCGGCTTGGTATTCCTGGAGTTTTAATCTATTTGCTCCAAAGGTGTTGGTTTGCACAACTTGAGAGCCTGCGGCTAAGTATGCTTGGTGGATGCTCTGGACTTTTTTCGGATTTTCCAGCATCCATACTTCCGGACTTTCTCCTGACGGCAGTCCGTTTTGCACCAACATCGTTCCCATAGCTCCGTCACCCAGAAGCATTTTTTCTTTTAGAGCATCCACAAATGACGACATACGAATAACACCTCCGATTTGCATTAATTCTAGCTTTATATAGTTTTGAAGTCAATTATTTGCTCAGCAATTTTTTCAAACAGATTGTAGCTTTACCTAAGCTAAGAACTTAAAATTTTTGTGGTTTGCAGATAGCTACTATAGTTTGTTAAGTCATAAACTTGCAATGAGGACAATATATTATGATAGGAGGGGGTAGGCATGGGCAAATTATGGGAACCTAGTTCCAGATATACCCTAGCGCGAGCTAATAATTACCGTAAAAATAATTTTCGGTCCTGGGATGGGTTTTCTGGGAGAAAATTGATTGTTAAAATTTTTTGGCAAACTATAGCTTCGGTCATGATCTTTTTTCTGGTTGTAGGCGTTTTTCAGGTCCAAACTGCCTGGGGAAAAAAGGTTCAGTCTGCAGTCAGGAATTGTTTTACCGAGGATTATAATATTGAATCGGTAATTAAGTTATTTTCAGCCGTAGGTTTATGGGGGGATACTTTTGATCGGGCTGCACTTGAGGTAAGTCAGATGCCCCCTGACGAGCTGGTGGTTCCGGTTTCGGGTCAAATAATTAGAACTTATGGTTGGGAAAAAAATAGTGAACAACAAGAGGTATTCTCTGATGGTATTTTGATTGCTGCAGCGGAAGGTACTCCTGTGCGGGCAGCCATGGCAGGTAAAGTTAGCCGTATCGCTCATGATGAGGAATTAGGTCGGATTTTAGAAATTACTGATGAAAAGGGTTATATTGTGACCTATGGCCATTGTAAGGAGATTTTAGTTAACCTTGAGGATGAAGTGACGCCTGGCCAAATTATTGCTAAAGTTGGCCAGACCGGGCGGGCCAGTAATGCTCAGCTATATTTACGGATAGTCAAAGATAATGAGGCCATAGATCCGACAAAGCTTTTTCTTCCTACAAGTGCTATAGGTGCCGAGACATAATAATTCTTATGTCTAGTTCCTAGTCTCATAAAGACAAAAAGGTTCTCTTTCAGTCGGAGCTTTGGCCCCGACTTTTTGATTGCGCTTCGTAAAAAAGAACTATAATATAGATAGGGAATAATTGTTTCCAAAAAGACCTGAATCTTAAGGAGGACCATAAGTCTTGGAAAAATGGCAAGAAACGGTGAAAAATGATATTTTGCCGAAGGTTATAAAGCCCCTGCGTTATGTTGGGAATGAATATAATGTGGTGAAAAAAGAATGGGATAGCGTTAAGTTACGTACAGTATTTGCTTTCCCGGATATCTATGAAATAGGTATGTCTCATTTAGGCATGCGTATTTTGTATCATTTAACAAATGATCAGCCTGAATATTTGATGGAACGGGTTTTTGCCCCTTGGGTTGATATGGAGGAGGAATTACGGTCTAGGAACATTCCGCTCTTTAGTTTAGAGTCCTATCGGCCTATTGCTGATTTTGATTGTGTAGCTTTTACCCTCCAATATGAGATGAGCTATACTAACATCCTTAATATTTTGGCTCTGAGTGGGATACCCCTTTTAGCCGCTGAAAGAGGTAATGAATATCCTTTAGTAATTGCTGGCGGACCTTGTGCCTATAATCCTGAACCCTTGGCTGATTTTTTAGATCTAGTTGTCTTAGGGGAAGGCGAAGAGGTAATTTTAGAGCTTTTTGCTGTAATGGCTGAGCATCGGGCAAAAAGGGACGGGAAGCAGGATAAAGCAGTTCTTCTCAAGGAATTAGCCAAGATAGATGGAGTATATGTGCCGGAATTTTATGAGCCAGTATACGATGAACAAGGTAAATTGCTGCAGACGAAGGTGAGGGAACCAGGGGTTAGTCCCCATATCGTAAAAAGGGTAGTCAAAGACATTGATAATGCCTATTTCCCTTTGCAGCCCATTGTTCCCTATCTGGAGGTTGTCCATGATCGGATAATGTTGGAGGTCTTACGGGGTTGTACCAGAGGCTGTCGCTTTTGCCAGGCCGGTATGCTTTACAGACCTGTTCGGGAACGTAGTGCAGAAGTGCTGAAGAAACAAGCAGAGAAGTTATTGGAGACAACCGGCTATGATGAGATTTCCTTAACATCATTGAGTACCAGTGATTATAGTTGTGTCAATCCACTGATAACAGGCCTTCTGGACAAATACTCTGAGGATAAGGTAGGAGTTTCTCTACCTTCTTTACGGGTGGATTCCTTTTCCTTGCAGTTGGCCCAACAAGTACAGCGGGTGAGAAAATCCGGTCTGACTTTTGCTCCGGAGGCAGGAACGCAACGTTTACGAGATGTAATAAATAAAGGAGTTACCGAGGAGAACTTAATGGAGGTAACTAAGGCTGCCTTTGCTGCTGGTTGGTCGCAAATTAAGCTCTATTTTATGCTAGGCCTACCCACGGAAACTAATGAGGATCTGGATGGAATTGCCGATCTGGCTTATCGAGTCTTAGAGAATGGTTCCAAGATCATGAAGGAGCAGGGACGCCACCAGCGACCTAAGATTACGGTGAGTGTCTCTACCTTTGTGCCCAAAGCTCATACGCCTTTTCAATGGGAGGCTCAGGATACTCTGGAGATAATTGAAGAAAAACAACAATATCTACGGAGTAAAATCAAAGACCGCAGAATCAGTTATAATTATCATGAGGGTAACTTAAGCTTTTTGGAGGCTGTGTTTGCTAAAGGAGATAGACGCTTGGGTCCAGCATTGTTCCGTGCTTGGCAAAAAGGTTGTAAGTTCGACAGTTGGAGTGAGCATTTTAAATTTCAAACCTGGCTGGAGGTTTTTGCTGAGATAGGTATTGATGTTAGGGCTATTGCTAACAAGCCATTAGAATATGAGGATGCCCTGCCTTGGGATCATCTGTCTGTAGGGGTAACGAAGGATTATCTCTGGCAGGAGCGAGAAAAGGCATACGAACAGGCCTTAACAGGTGACTGCCGCTTTGAAAAATGTACTGTCTGTGGTGTCTGTCAGGATTTAGATGTTAGAATGCTTTTACGAAAGGGTGAGGATCATGAAGGTACGCCTAAAGTACAGCAAGACTGAGGAAGGGCGCTTTCTTTCCCACCTGGATTTACTACGTACAATGCAAAGAGTTATCCGGCGGGCAGGATTGCCTTTAGCTTATTCAGAGGGTTTTAATCCCCATCCCAAGATATCCTACGGCTCAGCCCTAGCAGTAGGAGTAACTAGTGACGGGGAATATCTAGACTTTGAATTGAGGGAGAAGGTAGCCCTGGACGAGATAGTTCGAAAATTGATTCAGGCTATGCCGCCTGCCTTAGCAGTACTTGAAGCCAAGGAAATAGTTGGTCGGAAAAGTAAGGAAAGTCTAATGGCGATAATTAATCTGGCTCGCTATCAGGTGGAACTTACACTCAATAAAGAGCTTAGTCAGCAAGAGGCCCAGGAGATGGTAGACCACTTCTTAGAGAAAGAAGAAATCCTGGTTATGCGGGAAGGGAAAAAGGGCATCCGTACTACTGACATACGGCCTGGAATCTATAGCTTATCGGCAGAAACTAGAGGGAATGTTCTAATACTTTCTATGGATTTGCAAACTGGCAGTGGTGGTAACGTCAGGCCTGAGGAAGTAGTTGGCGGCCTAAAAAAGGAGATTATTGAAACTTCTGGCTTGGAGCCTTTTGGGAATTACAAAATTCATCGTCAAGGACTATTTATCAAAGATGGGAATAGAATAAGGACACCAATGGATTTTTAGAGGTGTATTTTAGGAGTGTTTGGGATGTATAGGGAAATCTTAGTCCAAGCGACAGAAACAGAGACTAAAGTAGCGGTATTAGAGGATGGACAATTAGCAGAGATTTATGTGGAACAAAGTCCCGATCAAAGGCTGGTTGGCAATATTTACAAGGGTGTGGTGCAGAATGTGTTGCCAGGGATGCAGGCCGCCTTTGTGGATATTGGTTTAGAGAAGAATGCTTTTCTCTTCGTGGACGATGCTGTGCCCTATCAGAAAAAAGATGAGGCCTCTGATTTGCCTGAGGCTGAAGAGGCACAGGAAAAAGTAGCTCCCAACATCCGCGATCTTGTTAAAGAGGGCCAGGAAATTATCGTGCAGGTTGCAAAGGAACCCATGGGGACTAAGGGTGCCAGGGTTACAACTCAGCTATCACTTCCTGGACGTTATCTGGTTCTAATGCCTACGGTAGACTACATTGGTATTTCCAGACGGATTGAGGATGAGACGGAACGGGAACGGCTAAAGACTGTATTAGAGGAAATTAAGCCTCCAGATGTGGGCTTAATTGTCAGGACAGTGGCCGAAGGTATCTCCGCCGAGGATTTTCAAGCTGAATTGACAAGTCTGTTAAGAATGTGGGAAAGGTTACAGCAGAAGGGTAAAAAGTCTGGAGCTCCAAGACTACTCCACAGGGATCTTGCTTTAGTCCAACGTATACTGCGCGATGTATTCAGTGATGATTTCCAGCGCCTCAGCGTTAACTCTCTGACAATTTTAGAAAAGGTAGAAGATTATCTGGATATTTTTGATCCCCACATTAAGTGCAAGGTTTTTTTGAGTGATACAGATGATTTGTTTGAGAAGTATGCAATTGACCATGAAATAGCCCAGGCCTTGAAGCGCAAGGTCTGGTTAAAAAGCGGAGGTTATCTAATTTTTGATGAGACCGAAGCCTTGACAGTCATAGATGTTAATACCGGAAAATTCGTTGGTAGCACCAACCTGAGTGATACAATACTTAAAACCAATATAGAAGCGGCCCGAGAGATTGCCAGGCAGATACGTTTGCGCAATATCGGTGGCATTATCATCATGGATTTTATTGATATGGACACAGAAGAACACCAAGCTGAAGTTTTAAGGGTGTTGGAAGAAGAATTGAAGAAGGATAAGGTAAGGGCTCATGTCTTAGGGATTACTCCTTTAGGCCTGATCGAAATGACTCGGAAAAAAGTCAGTCGCTCTCTGTCCCGGATGATGGAGACAACTTGTCCTTGTTGCGACGGAAAAGGGCGTATCCCCCTGGAAAAGGTGGAGATCTGAAGCTGATGTAATTTATATTCCGTCATTGACATTAGTCTTGCTATGTGGTATTCTTTCGTAATGTAGGCGTAGTGTGCCTGCCCAACCGCTCATCCCAGGTCTTAATGCTTTAGGTGCAACCTTGGGGATGGCGAGTCTTGACAGGAGGTGTTTTATTTATGTATGCCATTATTGAAACTGGTGGAAAACAGTACAAAGTCCAGAAAGGCGACATTCTCAGCTTAGAGAAGTTAAACGCTGCTGAAGGAGAGAATGTTGAAATCACTAGAGTATTAGCCGTAGTAAAAGACGGCGAAGTGGTTGTCGGCAAGCCTGTAGTAGACGGAGCGAAGGCTGTTTTAAAGGTTTTGGAGCATGGTAAAGGCGATAAGGTACTAGTCTTCAAGTACAAGCCCAAGAAGAACTATCGTCGTATGCGTGGTCATAGACAGCCTTATACCAAAGTTTCCGTTGAAGAAATCATTTCCTAATGATTCAGGTTGATATTTATTATCAAGAATCATTAATACGGGGATATACTGTGACTGGTCATGCTGGCTATGCCAAAAAGGGTGAGGATGTGGTTTGCGCCGCAGTCTCGGCCTTAGCTCAGACAGCTATCCTCGGACTAATTGATGTTTTAGAGAATAAGCCCCAATGGAAAATAGATGAAGAAGGGCATATAGAATGTTGGCTGGCTCAAGAAATGACGCCTGCTGAACAAGAAAAAGCCCAAACAATTCTTCGTACAATGGAATTAGGATTAAGCAATATCCAGTGCGGTTATGCTAAGTTTCTTACTGTTAGCAAGAGGAGGTGGAACGAATGACGTTCTCAATGAATCTACAATTATTTGCTCAGAAAAAGGGAGTAGGTAGCTCTCGTAACGGTCGTGACAGCGAGGCTAAGAGGCTTGGAGTTAAGCGTTTTGACGGTCAGTTTGTTAAGGCCGGTAATATATTGGTTAGACAAAGAGGTACTAAGATCCACCCTGGTGTTAATGTAGGCATCGGGAAGGATGATACATTGTTTGCTCTTATTGATGGTAATGTCAAGTTTGAAAGAAAAGACAAAACCAGAAAGCAAGTTAGTGTATACGCAGAAACCATGTAATACTTAAAGCCTCGGCTCAGCCGAGGCTTTTTGATACGAATAAGGAAAGATAGATTTCCTTAGTGTAATAGGGAAATACTAATTTGGTGTAGGAATATTGCTTAAAGGTGCGGTGAAAGGGTATGTTTTTCGATTATGCCAAGATTTATGTCAAAGGCGGCGATGGTGGTAATGGCGCAATAGCCTTCCGACGGGAAAAGTACATAGCAGAGGGAGGACCCTTTGGTGGTGACGGCGGTAAGGGCGGCAGTGTCATTCTTATTGCCGATGAAGGGCTACATACCTTAGTTGATTTCCGGTATAACAGGCATTTTAAAGCCGAGGGTGGTGAAAACGGCCGGACTAAGAACCAATTCGGGGCCAATGGAAAGGATTTGCTCGTGAGGGTACCCTTAGGCACAGTTGTCAAAGACGCTGAAACCCATGAGCTTTTAGCGGACCTGAATACCCATGATCAGACTTTTGTGGCTGCTAAAGGTGGAAAAGGCGGTAGAGGCAATTCCAGATTTGCTACTTCGGTGAATAGAGCACCTCAAATTGCCGAAAATGGAGACCCTGGTCAGGAAAGATGGATTGAACTGGAACTTCGCTTACTGGCTGATGTGGGTCTAATTGGCTTCCCTAATGTAGGTAAATCAACGATTATATCCCATGTCTCAGCAGCGAAACCCAAGATTGCCAATTATCATTTCACAACTATTGATCCTAATCTTGGTGTGGTTCGAATAGATGAAGGCAAAAGCTTTGTCTTAGTAGACATTCCGGGGTTGGTGGAAGGTGCCAGTGAGGGAGTGGGCTTAGGACATCGTTTCTTGCGTCACGTGGAACGAACCCGCTTCTTGCTCCATGTCTTGGACATTTCCGGTTCAGAGGGGCGGGATCCCTTGGAAGATTACGAGATAGTCAACAAAGAATTGGAGAAATATAATCCGATCCTGTACGAACGGCCGCAGATTATTGTAGCTAACAAGATGGACATTACCGGAGCGGAAGAGAATCTGGCTCGCCTACGGAAAAAATTAGGTGATACGGTGGAGATATACCCTGTCTCAGCTGTGACAGGCCAAGGGTTAGATGCCATAATGTATCGTGCATGGGAGATGCTACAGCAACTGCCGGCCATCCCTTTAGTAATTCCGGAAGAGGAATTGAAGATTACTAAGGTGGAAAAACAGGAACCCTTTACAGTGGCCAATGCGGATGGAATTTGGCTAGTAAGCGGTCCAGAAATTGAACGGCTTATAACGAAGATTAATCTTACTAGAGATGAAGGAATGCAGAAATTCCTGCAAATCATTCGCAATATGGGAGTAGAAGAGGAATTGCGAAGGCAAGGAATCAAAGACGGCGATACGGTGCAAATGGGACCATTGGAATTTGATTATATGGAATAAGGATAGTAGGAAAGGGCAGCCCTTTAGGGTTGCCCTGTTGTTGTATCTAAGGATGAGATTTGCATTAAAACCTAAAATTGAATAAGAAGTTATTAGTATTCCAGCTTAATTCTGGTTAAATTAAAGTTATCAACATAACTTTAGGACGGTGCGATACACATGGATAATAGCTACGAAAAGGCGACATTTGCAGGCGGATGCTTTTGGTGCATGGTCCAGCCCTTTGATGAGCAGCCGGGTATCATTGAAGTGGTTTCAGGATATACCGGCGGGCATAAGGAGAATCCAACATATCAAGAGGTTCACGCTGGTAATACAGGTCATTTTGAAGCGGTACAGATTACCTTTGATCCTAAGGTTTTTCCCTATAAACGCCTATTGGAATTATATTGGCAGCAAATTGATCCCACAGACCCGGGTGGTCAATTCCATGATCGTGGGGAGCAATACAGAACGGCAATCTTCTATCATAACGAAGAACAAAGAAGGCTAGCGGAAGAATCAAAGAAGACTTTGGGAAAAAGTGGCCGCTTTAATAAGCCTATTGTGACGATGATACTTCCTGCAAGCACATTTTATCCTGCTGAAGAATACCACCAGGATTATTACAAAAAAAATCCCGAACACTACAAGTCCAATCGGCGACGTTCTGGACGTGATACATTTATTAAGGATACTTGGCATAATGAAGAATAACGAATTAAAAAAACGGCTAACACCGCTGCAATATGATGTCACACAGAACAATGCCACAGAACCGCCCTTTCAGAATGAATTTTGGGATCACAAGGAAGAGGGTATATATGTTGACATTGTCTCTGGTGAACCTTTATTCAGTTCGCGTTACTCCTATGAGAGATTTATAATGGTGCCCTCGGGGTAAAAGCCCTTAGGGTATCTTTTTTCATTGTGCTTGCTTCTTTTTCTTTTTGGTAACAATATGAAAGGAGGTGGGTCATGAATATCAGATTAAAAGCGAAGAAAGCATGGGATAGATACAGGAATTATCGACAGTTACGCAGCTACTACCGGAGCGTATTAGGTAAAGGCGGAGGCGAGAAAAACTTACTTAGTCTATTGTTATTTTTCTTAGGTAGTTTATTTATCTTTAAAGCTTCCGATACTCTAGGGCAGAGCCTTCCGGGGATATTTTTCTTAATCGTGATTATCTTAATAGGACGGCAATTCTGGTCTTTTGCGGAAACAGGCCGGATGCGCAAGATTTGCCAGCAGCAGATAGCCAGGAAGGAATTTCTGAAGAGATTGGAGCGTGCTTCTTCATCAGAAGTACTGCAGTATCTGGCGGAGAAAATTGTCCAAGAATATGATGTGACAGAACTAGAGATGAAAGATAATTATTTGCAAGGAACGCTGGATGGTGAGAAGCTGGCTCTGGCCTACCGATATTATGAGCAGGACGAAGTTATGTCCACTCAAGAAATGATTGCCCTCTTAAGGGAATGTGAGCGGCAAAAAATCACTTGGGTTCGGGTTTTCACCAATACCGATACTTCTGTTAAAGCAAAAGGGTTGGGAGAGCGTTTTGGCTTGGATTTACGGATTTATGACGGTGCTAAGCTCCTAACTTTATTGCAGGAATCGCCTCTTTATCCCACGGATTTCGAGATAGAGGCTATCATCAAAAAAGAAAGCGCTAAAAGACTGCGGAGATTAGCCATACTTCGGAATGAGGCAGTGCGCGGCAACAAATATCTGACCTATTTTATTTATAGTGGATTGCTTCTAGGGATGGCTTGGTTAAGGATTGGCTTCTTTTATTTGAACGTAATTTTTGGTCTAGTGTTATTGGGATTAGGCTTCACGTCATTAGTGAAGGCTTGGCCGAGAAAAGAGGAAGACACTTTGTTTTAAGTGTCTTTTTTTTGGCTAGAGAGGGGTATTTCGGATCTTAAGCTACATACTATTCAAGCCATAGAAGATCAAGATTACCCCTAAGAGTATGGTGAGCATTTTCCAAGGTGATACTTGATTGCTAATGCCAATTAATCCTAGTGTGGTTACAAGAATCATAATACTGGGGCCTATGATAGCCAGCAAGGCATTAATCTTGAGGGATGTGGCTACATCATTAAAATAGACCATCAACAGAGCGGCGGATAGCTCAATGAGGCCTGATAAAGCCCGGAGTAGGCCCATGATAATTGCCATTGGCATATACACACCTCCTATGCCCTAAGAAGATATGCCTCAACCAAAAAA